>JAGVCD010000324.1 GCA_020059425.1 Chamaesiphon sp.
ATTTCTCAAGATGTAATTTTATTTAGTCAGTTTTGTTTTCAGTGTTGTCGATCGCCGCTGGTTTATCGGCCACTGCAGTTTCCACAGCATCAATTTCTTTTTTGATTTCGTTCTGGAAACTGCTGGAGGCATCTTGAAAGCTTTTCATTGCCTTACCCATACTGCGCCCAATTTCCGGCAGTTTTTTGGGTCCAAAAATTAAAAGAGCGATCGCGAAGATCACAGCCATTTCTGGTAAACCAATCCCAAAGAAGTTCATAATTATTGCTCAGTTCTGACAGGTCGATAGTTAAAGTCATTATACGATCGACTGGAATGATTGGTTGCTACTCAGACTTGGTAGAATTCAAGAAATAGCACCCCGTCAGCATCAAGAGAATATGAGCGAAGAAGTTAAAGCCGAAGTGCCAATTATTATTCCCCAGCTGATTGTTGGTTTGGGCAACCCCGGCAGCAAATATGCCCAAACTCGCCATAATGTAGGTTTCGATGCGATCGATCACCTCGCCAAACGCTGGCAAATTTCCCTCAGTGAGCAAAAAAGATTTCAAGGCATTGCTGGTGAAGGTCTCAGTGGCACCCAAAAAATTCGGCTGCTCAAGCCCCAAACCTTTATGAACCTTTCTGGCCAGTCGGTACGAGCGATCTTGGATTGGTATAAACTCGACCCCACCCAAGTGCTAGTAATTTACGATGACCTTGATTTGCCCCTTGGCAAACTACGGATGCGCCTGGCGGGTTCGGCTGGTGGTCACAATGGGATGAAATCAATTATTAGCCATCTGGGTACCCAGGCATTCCCGCGTTTGCGTTTGGGCATTGGTAAGAGCCAGGATGAAACTATTGGCCATGTTTTAGGTAAGTTTGCGATCGCCGAAGCTCCGATCGTCCGGGAAGTTTTAGAACTGAGCAGCGATGCTGTTCAACTGGCTCTGCGTCAAGGGGTCGAGAAATCCATGAGTCTATATAATGGTCGATCGGTGGAAGTTCCGGCGGCTGTTGATCGCCATCCCAGTTCTTGAAAGTTACTAGCTGATATTGCAGGGTAAATAATAGTACCAGGCGAAACCGTTAGAATAAAGGCAAGAACTTTGCCCGCTGTTTACCTATGAATCAGGTCGATTACCTTCGGATCAGTCTGACCGATCGCTGTAATTTTCGCTGTCAGTACTGTATGCCGGTGGGTAGTGATATTCATTATCAACCTCAGCCAGAACTGTTAACTAATGCCGAGATTGTGACCTTGGTGCAAGACGTTTTTGCCCCGATCGGATTTACCCGGTTTCGGCTGACTGGTGGCGAGCCATTGATTCGGCCAGGGGTGGTGGAATTAGTAGAAACTATTAGCAATTTGCCGCAAACGGCAGACTTAGCGCTGACTACCAATGCTTGGTTCCTGGCCGATTTGGCCGCAGATTTATATCAGGCCGGGTTGCGCCGGATCAACATTAGTCTAGATTCACTAAATCCAGCGACTTTTGCCAAAATTACCGGTAGGTCTAGCACTGAAACTTGGCAGCGTGTTTGGCAAGGAATCCAAGCAGCACATCAAGTGGGTTTCGATCCACTGAAATTGAATGTAGTGGTGATTCCCGGTGTGAATGATGGCGAGGTTTTAGAATTAGCTGAACTATCGATCGAGCGGAATTGGCATATTCGGTTCATTGAATTTATGCCGATCGGGAACGATGCTTTGTTTCTCGATAGCGGTTGGATCGATTCGGAGGTGATTCGGCAACAGATTCGCACTAAGTGGGGTTTGATGACATCGCAAGTGCGCGGCAATGGACCTGCCGATGTTTTCCAAATTCCGGGAGCCAAAGGGACTTTAGGTTTTATCAGTCAGATGTCAGAGTGTTTTTGCGATCGATGTAATCGGGTACGGCTGTCGGCGGATGGCTGGTTACGACCTTGCTTGCTAAATGAAACCGGGCAAATTGATCTAAAAACAGCCTTACGTGCCGGGGTTGATGTCATGGAGTTGAGAGCGCGCGTCCAAGAATTATTGGTTTTGAAGGAAGAAATTAATTACAAAGAGCGAGAATCAGGAAGTTCCACAGGTCTATATGGTCGCACCATGTCTCAAATTGGGGGATGATTTGTTCGTGCCTGGTTCTTCGATTAGTTCAGCTGCCAGCTGTATGGAATTTTGAATTCGTGATCGCCGAATATCTAGCGCTATGCAATGGATTTCAGTTAATATTGAATATCACAGTCTGACATTATGGAGTTGGGTTCTTATGTTTGAAGGAATAAGTGCTAAGACCGCTACCCTATTTGGATTGATGGCCGGGATGGCTATAGCGACCGCTGCGGGGTTCAGACCAAATATGCAGTTCGATATGAAGGTTAATTTCCAACCTAGTCAGAATACCAACGAAGCGATCGGGTCAGCTAATTCAGATACGGATCTAGTTCCCAACCAACTAGAAAATCAGCAATTACCTGCTCAAGAACCCTGCCCAGCTTGTGGGATGGGCTAATTGGCCAGTTGGTGGCCAGGTTCTGCCAGTAGAGCACTATTGAAGAAGACCCCCCGATCTTTACCGTGGGTGGGTCTTTCTTTAATGCCAGAGCCAGAATTTTTTCAGGCCACCCGTCAGCTCTTTGAAGCCGGTCAGGTGGATGTGCTGGAATGGAGTTTTGATATAGGTTGGGGACGTAGCTTACCAGGCTGGCTGAATGAACTGCTCGTTTTTTTTAGCGATCGAGATCGATTATTTGGTCATGGGGTCAGTTATTCGTTACTATCGGCGGAGTGGCAATTACCACAGACCCGGTGGTTGAATCAATATCAGGATGAACTGCAAAAGCATCGCTATCATCACATTTCTGAGCATTTTGGTTGGATGGGAGCGGGGAATTTTTATCACAGTGCGCCATTATCTGTACCGCTCACTCCCGAGACGTTGGCAATGGGAATCGATCGACTGCAAAACTTGGCGCGGGTATCATCGACACCGATTGGTTTAGAAAATTTGGCTTTTGCTTGGAATAGGCAAGAGGCGATCGAACAAGGATTATTTATTAGGCAAATGCTCGCGCCAGTAAAAGGTTTTTTGCTGCTGGATTTACATAATCTCTATTGCCAAATGGTGAATTTCAATCAGTCTGCGACTACGATGTTGGCGCAGTATCCGCTGGAGCTGGTGCGGGAAATTCATATTTCCGGGGGTTCTTGGAGTGGGTCAGCACAACGCCGCATTCGGCGCGATACCCATGATACAGCGGTGCCCGAGGATGTTTTTCAGCTTTTGGCCTCAGTATTGCCGCAATGTCCTAATTTACAGGCGGTGATCTTAGAACGGTTAGGCAACACTTTGACAACAGAGGCAGCCCGCACTGAATTGCAACAAGACTTCGATCGATTGCGTCAGGTGGTGGCGCAGGAGTGGCGATGACTGAATCAGAACTGTCCTCCTGGCAGGCAAATTTATTAGAGGCTTTGTTCGAATTAGATGAAGTAGGGGCTGTTCGATCGCGTTTATCCGATTGCCCTGGGGCAGAATATTTGCAGACGGCGGATGATGAGATGATTGAAGTGGCGGCGGAGTTGGTCAAAACCTGGGGCAGATCGATTGAATAAACAAAAAATCCGCCAGGTAAAGGTGTGACCTTGATTTGATATAACTACTGCTCATTCTTTAAGCCCAGTAATTCCTACGTTCACTTTGATTCAGACAATTTTCTTGATCGATCGTAAGCAACTTACCAAATAATCTAAATTGCTACGGCTGTGATCGGCCATCACTGTGATTCTGATGCGACTAGTCGGCACTGTCGGTGGTCGAATGGCTGGCGCAAAAATTCCCTGTAGTCGCAAGGCGGCGGAGACCTGAAGAGCCATTTGGGAATTGGGTAATTCCCAGCAAATTACCGCCGACTGCGAAGGCAGAATATGACCAATTGGTAAATCAACCAAGGCAGCTTGTAAATAATCGATATTTTGTTGCAATCGATCGCGTCGTTCCGGTTCAGATACCAGCACTTGGAGCGCAGCTAAAGCTGCTGCCGTATCTGCCGGAGACAAAGCCGTGGTGTAAATCCAGCTGGGGCAACGATTTCGCAAAAAATCAATCAGTGCCGATGTTCCAGCGACATAACCACCCAGACTGCCCAGCGCTTTACTGAGCGTGCCCACATGAATTAGCTCCTGCTGCTGGAGACCACATTGCTCTATACCACCCGCCCCAGTCGCTCCCAAAACCCCCACGGCGTGAGCTTCATCCACTAATAACATCGCCTTAAATTCTGCGGCTACCGCTACTATTTCTGGCAAAGGACAAAGATCACCATCCATACTAAAAACTGAATCAGTCACAATCAAACACCGCCGAAAATTACTCCGGTGAGCTTGTAAATGAGTGCGTAAATCCTGCATATCACAATGTTGATATTCCACCAGCTGGGCTTTACTTAAAATTGCCCCGTTCTTGAGGCTGGAATGATTGTACTTGTCGCTTAAAATCAGATCCCGATCACCGACCAAGGCGGTAATGGTTCCCAAATTAGCCAAATAGCCAGAACTGAACGCCAATGCCGCTTCCGTTTGATGCAACTGGGCGATCGATTGCTCTAATTCCTGATGTAAAGGCCGCTGCCCAGTTACCAACCGAGAACCAGTACTCCCGGTGCCATAAACATTTACTGCTTGAATCGCGGCGGCGATCAGACGCGGATTGGTAGCCAAACTCAAATAATCATTGCCAGCAAAATTAAGCAGGGACTGGCCAGCCACCACCATCTGCACCCCACCCAACTGCTCAATAGCTGCAGTTGATCGATACCAATGGGCTTGATGAATGGTAGTCAATGCCTGATCCAGCCAGCGATAAGGATGATCCTGTGACATAATAGTACCTAACAATAAGAACCCCAGCTTGATCGGCTAGGGTTCTGGTCTTAACTTTAATTAAATTTAGAATTAAATTAGAATTTCTATAGTAGCCAGGTGTTCAAGGCAAAATCACCGATCGGTTCTGGCGATTGAACCACCACTTCATGGGGGACAAGAGCGCCGCCACTATTGTGGGCATGGCGAGTTTCATCAATCCTATTTTTGAGGCTGGTATTTTCTTTAGCTAAATTTAAAGCATCTTTCTTGGCACTATCCAGCTCACTTTTGAGCTGCTTGGTAGCTGCCAAATCTTTTTCCAGCTTGGCGATCGTCTTGTCTTTGGCGACTAGCTCAGCTTCTAGTTCTTGAACTTTACTATGGGATGCGGAGTCGGACTGCTTAGTTTCTGGCATTTGTTCTGGTTCTGGGGATTGATCGTTTTTATCTATTTCTTGTTTTATTAAATCGCCGATACTTCGTCTTTTAACCATTAATTCCTCCAATCACGTTGTAATTCATCAGCCACACGCCGGTAGTCGGCTTCCGCTTCGCGGGCTTGCTTACCCCGCATTTGAACGACAGTGGCTCCTTCTAGTGCCGCTCGTTCGTGAGCCTTATAAGCTCGGACAAAAGAGTGACAGGTGGGAATACCCAAACTCATTAGTTGATTTTGAGCTTCGATCGCTTCCCCCAAACTCCGACTATCGACTTTAGTAAACAAAACCCGATGCGGAATTTTAGTAGGCGAGACCACCTCCTGCACCGTTTGAATCAGGGCAACCAAATCCATCGGGGCACAAGGACTGGGCAAAACTACATAGTCAGCAATTTCGATCATCGCTGCCAAAGCAGTCGCGCGCAATGCTGGCGGCGTATCTACTAATATTAAATTGTAGCCTTGAAGTTGCTTTAAATTTCGGAGATCTTCAGGTTTAGTCATTTGGAGGCAATTAAAGGGCATTTCACCACGACTAGCCCACCAGGTACAGCTGCCCTGCTCATCGGTATCTACCACCGAGACTTGATATTTTTCGGCCAAAATGGCCGCCAAACCCATAGTAGTAGTGGTTTTGCCAACACCACCTTTACCATTATGAACAACGACAATCTGAGGTTCTTTTTTCATGGAGACGCTACTGCAAAGATGCCGATTAATTTTTACTCTTGGCCAAGACTGCAACCAATATTATTAATCTTCCACCATTGAATCACACCTATTGTTTTATTACTGAACATTATCAAGGTGCAATTAAAAAAATTCATTGAAAAAATCTACTGTGTAAATTGAATTAGTAGTTTGGATCAACAGTGCAGCAAATTTGTCACCCGCTATTTAACAATTTGCTATATTGTGTAAAGTTAAGTATTGTCAAATACATTCGATCGACTCCCCAGTGCCAGAAATGACCTTTACTGCTGAAAACCTCCAATCTATCGATCGTCAATTATCAAATCGGGCGATCGATCTTGATCCGAACGGCTATTTTATTATTTATGTCGATCGAGCAGCCGGACTCATTTGTGCCAAGCACTATACCAATGTAATTGACGATCGAGGATTAGCCGTAGACCCCGAAACTGGTAAAGTCATCCCCGCCAAAGGTAAAACGGATCGCACCACCGAAACTATTTATTCTGGTAGAACAGCTAAAGAACTATGTGTAGCCTTATTTGAAGGTGAACAGCCCAGTTTAGTTAGCATGTTTGATCATGCTGCCTATCTTGGCAGGGAAGCCCAACGCGCAGAAATCGCTCTCATTGACGGTAGCGAATATATTCAGGATTAAATTAAGCGACGGATCGCCTCAACAAAATCGCCCTGTTTCCAAGGAAACAAGGCGGTTTTTGAAGCTATTCAAGTGAGCATGGAGGGATTTGAACCCCCGACCCTCAGAACCGGAATCTGATGCTCTATCCACTGAGCCACATGCCCTCACTGTGCTAATCATAGCACAGCAAACGATCCTAGAAAACCTGTTCGATTTCTTCAATTTCGGGAATAGCATCGCGCAGACGACGCTCAATACCCATCCGTAAAGTCATGGTCGAACTGGGACAAGAGCCACAGGCACCTTGCAGACGCAGTTTAACAATAGGTCCATCGATTTCTACTAACTCGACGTTGCCACCATCCGAAATTAGATAGGGGCGCATTTCGTCCAAAATTGTCTCAACGTTTTCGTTATTGAGTACTAGTGCTTCCATTTTTTTAACTCCAATTAGCTCCAATCTTACTTAGGTTTCATTGTAGCTGGTTATTTACCCGCCGGAATCTTACCATCTTTGACCAGTGCTTCGTAAATTAGAGCCGCTGCTTCTCCTCTGGTGGCAGATTTAACTGGTTGTAATTTGGTATCTGCTCCATCCTTGACTACCAACCCAGCAGCAATCGCTGCTCCCATTTTAGGACGAGCGTACTTGGGCAGAGCATCAGCATCAGCATATTTAGTAAGAGCCGCTTCTGCATCACCGGTAGTAGGTAAACCCAGCCCTTTGGCGAGAGAAATTTGCATCTGGAAGCGGGGGATTTTTTCATCTGGGGCAAATTTGCTGGGAGAATAGCCCGTCATAAAGCCCATTTTAAC
>JAGVCD010000396.1 GCA_020059425.1 Chamaesiphon sp.
AACTTAAAAAACGATCCGGAGATGGTTGGGAGGGGTGGTGCTTGGATAGTATCTTGATCGGGAATTAGTTGGGGCGCTGACTTATCGCCTTTATAACCGCGAAATACCTCAGCCAAGGTGCCGGGGCTACCAATGCCTGCACACATAATCATCAGGTTGAACCAAGCATTTTGAGAAGCGGCTAGTCCCGGAATTTTGATGGATAAACCTGAATAAAGTCCCAGTTGTTGATGCAGTTGAGGGTTAGGGGTGACGAAGAGTCGATCGATCGGAAAACCAGTAAAGCGACAGAATTTTTCACCAGCTAATCGGTTGCCAATGCCGATCGCCACAATTGTAATATCGGTGAGCAAAGCTGGCTCGCGCTGAATCCACCAAGCATATTCCAAGCTATCAAAATCACCCAGTTGGGGCAAAACCATCACCAAGATGCGGTGCAGTGGTTGGGAATCACTAAGAATAGGAACGATATTTCCATCGCTAACCCGCTGCAGCTGGGTCTGCTGCAAAATTTCAAATACGTTCATACTATGATACAGAAATAGCTAAGACTGAGATTCTAACAGTCTAAAGTGTTTTTCAATTCCCAGGGCGTGACATAGCTACTATATTGTTGCCATTCTTGATGTTTTAACTTCAGATAGGCTGTCAAAAAAGGTGCCCCTAACGATCGGCCTAACACCTCACTTGTTTCTAGACAGCGCAACGCATCCAGCAAATTACCAGGCAAGGCTGATACTTGATCGGCAGGCAACGGATCGGTGTAGCTATTGTTATCCCGGCGTACTCCCGGATCACTTTTTTGGACGATGCCATCTAGTCCCACTGCAATCAGCGCCGCTGGCAGCAGATAGGGATTAGCCGCTCCATCGGGCAGACGAAATTCAAAGCGGCCAGCATCAGGAATGCGAATGGTATGGGTACGATTATTGCCACTATAGCTGGCTGTATTTGGTGACCAAGTGGCTCCAGAAGCCGTGACCGCTGCATTGATGCGCTTGTAAGAATTGACCGTGGGATTGGTAATGGCACACAATGCCTGAGCACTATTCAATACTCCGGCGATAAATTGATAGCCCAGCCGCGATAGTCCTAATTCACCTTGGACATCCAGAAAGAGATTGTGTTGGTCATCCAGATCCCAGACCGAAACGTGAGTATGGCAACCGTTGCCAGTGATATGCTCAAAGGGTTTGGGCATAAAGGTCGCCCGCATTCCATGCTTTTCGGCGATCGACTTCACCATATATTTGAAAAATGCCTGTCGATCGGCAGTAATCAGCGCATTGGCATACATCCAGTTCATTTCAAACTGACCATTGCCATCTTCGTGATCGTTTTGGTAAGCTTCCCAACCCAAAGACAGCATGGCATCACAGATTTCTTTAATCACGTCGTAACGGCGCATTAAAGACTGTTGGTCGTAACAGGGTTTCTGTTGTCGATCGCGTCCATCGGCAATTTCGGTGCCTGCTGCACTCAGTAAAAAATACTCACATTCCACACCGGTTTTTATTAGGTAACCCAAATCCGCCGCCTGTCGTAATACTCGTTTCAGTACTACGCGCGGCGCTTGAGCCAAAGGCTCGCCGGTAATGCTGTGCAAATCTGCCGCTAGCCAAGCGACTTCCGGTTGCCAAGGAAGCTGAATCAAACTGGCTGGGTCGGGAATCGCTAAAATATCTGGATCAGCCGGGGTCATATCTAACCAAGCAGCAAACCCGGCAAAACCCGCTCCCTTTACCGCCATCTGATCGATACTGGTAGCAGGAACCAGCTTTGATCGCTGCACCCCAAATAGATCGGTAAAGGAAATCAAGAAATAGCGAATTCCTTGCTTTTTGGCAATATCGGAAAGTGTCGTCATGGTTCAGGGATAGCAAGGAGGGTCTGAATTTGCGATCGAATGAAGTCAGCGTCGGTCGGATTTTGGTAAGGGTTCCCCGCCCGATGTCCCCAAATAGAGGGAATAGCATGATACTCTGCTCCCGGAATTAAGGCGGCTTCCGCTGCACAGTCGGCGGGGGTAAAATATAAGTCAGTGGTGGCTGGCATCACAAATATTTTAGCTTGGATAGCACTCAAAGCCGCTAGGTAGTCGCCTTGGTAGAGCGGATTATCACTCACATCACACTGTAACCAAGTATCAATCATTGCCAACAGATTGTGCGGATCCCGTTGCCGATAACTGGCCTCCCAAGCTCGAACTAAATAATCTTCCAAGGAGGCATAGCCTAGTTGGGAGTAAATTTCAGCTCGATAGAAGGCTGGTGAGGCTGCCCAACTGGCATAAATGCGGGCAAAAGTATGCAATCCGCGATCGGGTGTTTGTTCAAACCGGGTGCCATTCCAAGCTGGGTCAGCGGTTAAGGCGCTTCGCAAACTTTGCAGAAATATCCGATTATGGTTGGTGGTACGGGCGGTGCCACAGAGGGCGGCAATGCGCTGCACTCGATCGGGAAACACCGTCCCCCAGTGATAGGCTTGTTGGGCACCCATCGACCAACCATAAATCAAAGCCAGCTTTTCAATTTGAAAAACTTCTTGTAAA
>JAGVCD010000058.1 GCA_020059425.1 Chamaesiphon sp.
GAAGATACACATAGCATAAATCAGCATCCTTTCGGCAAAGTTCTTTTCCTTACTAGCCTGGATTTCCAGGTACAGCAGGAGCATCAAAGAACTGCCTCGCTTCAGCTGGACTCTCACGAGCTGGTCGGCGTATCTCTTGCCCACTTAGGCGTTGGGGGAAAGCTGCTCGAATTCCTTGTCTAAAAAGACTGGTGCCGATTGCTAGTCAATTAATTCTGTAATGGGGGGAAAGAGGCATTCGATGGCTTCTGGGAAATAAGCCCGTAGAATCGACTTCCCAGGGGAATCCGCGTCGTTAAATTTAGCCACGGTATTTTACTAAAAAACAAGCGCTTTGATTTTATCCTGAAACTAGCTCTTACAGCAGGTTAATAAAATCCCACAATTACAAAGCCCTATGGGATTAAAGGTAAAGTATCTCAATGAAAGCTAACTAAAATATTCTGTACTGTACTAAGCTATTCCCAGAAAGTATCGGTTTGCTGGTGACTTTTAACTTCAATAGTCATATTTTCACACTAAATTAAATAGTTTCAAAATTGTTAACATATGGCTAAAACCACTTTAATTCAAGGTTTACGACGTGCCTACCAAATCGCCGGATTTGCTACACGCGAAAGAATTTCTGCCGAAGCAGCCCTGGAAAGGTGGGAGATACGGATTAGTCGTCGTCGTTTACTGCAAGGCTCTCTCGCTGCTGCTGGAGCTGTTTCGGCAGTAGCCTTTGATCTACAGGTGAATGCCGCAAAGTCAAAAAAACCAGTATTGATTGTGGGAGCGGGAATTGCTGGATTGACAGCAGCGTACTATCTTAATCGATCGGGAATACAGGTACGGATCGTGGAGGCCAGTAAGCGAACCGGTGGACGCATACTCAGTCAGGGTAAAGCATTAGGAACAGCAGCCACAATCGAGTTAGGTGGTGAATTTATTGATTCTGGGCATAGCAATATTCGGAAACTAGCCAAAGAGCTAGGTTTAGTTGAAGTCGATCTATTGGCTGGAGACTCCGGTTTAGCTCAAGATGTATGGTTTTTCAACAATCGCATCATTAGTGAGAAAGAATTAATTACAGCCTTTATTCCCCTAGCCAAGCAGATGGAGAAAGATGTTAAAGCCATTGGAGAAGTTAACTATAAATCAACTAATCCTCGTGCTATTAAACTCGATCGTCTCTCCATTACTAATTATCTTGATCGATATTGTCCCGACCCGACATTGCGACAGTTCATCACAGTGGCCTATACTAATGAATACGGAGTAGAGGTAGAACGTCAATCAGCCATCAATTTTTTATTACTCATCGGCACAAAGCTCGATAAGCTAGAAATATTCGGTGAAAGTGACCAAAGGTATCATATTCGCGGTGGTAATCAACAAATTACTAATAAATTGGCTGCTAAGTTGAGTAATTATATAGAAACTAGTACTCAACTAGAATCAATTCGCTCTACAGCCAAAGGTCGTTATCGAGTGAGTCTGCGACAGGGCGGCGTGAGCAAAGAAGAGATGTTTGATCGAGTGATTTTAGCCATACCATTTAGTGTGCTACGTCAGATTGATATTGGGGTGCGCTTGCCAGCTGTCAAACAAGCAGCAATTAAAGAAGTTGGCTATGGCACTAATACTAAATTAGCTACTAGTTATAGCGATCGGCTGTGGCGTAATAAATATCGATCTAATGGTCAATCCTTCAGCGATTTAGATATCAGTGAAACCTGGGAAGCTAGTCGTTATACACCAATTAAAGCTGGGATTATCACTAGTTTTAGTGGGGGTCAATTGGGTGTAAAAATAGCTCGATCGAACCCTACGGAAGTTGGCAGTAAATTTACCCAGCAGTTTGATAAGATTTTTCCGGGGGTAGGGAAACTGTCCAACGCTCAATCGATTGCTTCGGCTTGGATTAATTCTCCTTTTTCGCGTGGTTCCTACTCTTGCTATTTGGTAGGGCAATGGACAAAATTTGCCGGAGTCGAGGGGGAAAGAGTTGGTAATCTATTTTTTATTGGCGAGCATTGCTCAATAGAAGCTCAAGGATACATGGAAGGTGGCTGTGCCACGGGAATAGCAGTGGCAAAAACTATCTTAAAAGATTTTTCGCGATAAATGACATAATGCGCAGGAGACGATTTACAAGGAATACTCCGTGAACTATGAGTTTGGTTGATTTCAATATTTTCTGAGTTAGACCTAATTGATCAAAAATCACGATCTTGTTCTCTTTTATCTGGACAGAACGATTAGCGACCCGTTAGAAGGTATCGGTAAATCTATCGACAAAGCACTTGCGCTCAAACCCATTTCCTCAGCTACTTGATGAATTGGCTTGTCAGAGCACTCGACAATTCTTACGGCCTCTGCTTTTTGCTCTTCTGTAAATATCCGGCATTTTTCTTGGTCATTTGAACATTTCCTGTTGTTTACAACTCTTCGGGAATGTCCACTTTGTTCAGGCAAGGTCAAACCATGCATCATACTGATGAACGCGATTCTCCTTGAGGAGAGGCTACGCCAGGTGGAGCTAGAATGCTGTTATCGTGTTTCCATAATTTTTGCCATAGTAGGTAATGCGGCCTGAACCTGCTCTGGAGTCGGCGCAGTTTGTCGAAAGCTATCGCGCTGTGACAATCGATCGATCCAAGCCGTTAACCCCGGATAAGGATCTAGCGAAATATCAAACATCGAGGCAGAAGGAACCAGCGTACCCGCTACAATATCGGCAGTTGTAAATGCTGTGCCGGTGAAGTAAGGGCGATCTCCAATCGTATCTTCAAAAAATTGTAAAATTGTGATCGCCCGTTGTCGCGCCTTTTCGACGCTCGTCGGATCGATAGCTAATCCCAGCAGTTGCTTGGTTAATGCTATCGCAGCAGGCTGTAATTCAGTTAGCGAAACCATCGAAATCATTCTGGCGATCACCAATTTATCCAATTCTTTTGGCATTAACTCAGGTATGGGATATTTCGCTTCGAGGTAGTCTAATATGGCTAATGATTCAAAGATCCGCAACTCATTATCGACGATCGCTGGTACTCGTTGGAGTGGATTGATGGCACTAAACTCGGATTTAAATTGTTCGCCATCAAGGTTGATGATAATTGGCTCAAACGGAATTTGTTTTTCTAGTAGAGTGATCCAAACTCGGCGCGCATTGGCTGAAATCGGCGTGTAGTAAAATTTCAACATAGATTTCACCTCGATTGAATCCACAGATTAACGATAATATGGAACTATTGCCAACCAAACATTGATACCTGCTTAGGCTCTCTGTTCTACTGTCAACCCTATTTCCTGTCCGAATGATAATTCCAGCGTATGGCCATCTGGATCGCGTAAGAACGCCCAATACCCGATGGGATATCCAGCATCTTGTGGTGGCTGAAGTAGGACACCCGCTTTTTTTGCTCTGTCACAGAGCACATCTACTTCTTCACGACTTTTGCACCCAACTCCCAGATGTGCAATGGGGGATAGAATCGTCTGCATTCGGGCATAAGTAGCATAGAATTCGATACTGCGATCGATATCTGAGACGGGAAGAACGACATGGGTGATTCCAAGATCGATTGTCACTGCCGATACCTCCCACAAATTAAAAAACTTTCAACTATACCTCCCATGATAAACATATCTACGAGCAGGATGATAACTTTTTATCCCCGTTCAAAGTATAACGACTCAAACTCAAATCATCGACCTAGAAGAGCGACTCCGACAAGCAATGCTACGTTCTGATGTCGTCGAACTAGATGCCTTAATCGTGCCCAAACTCATATTGACAATTCATCTAGGGCAAGTCGTTAGCAAATTTGCCGATCTTAATGCTCACCTATGCCGCAGCAATCTTAAAATGAGGTAATATGCCAAAATCGACAAGCGAGTATTGGAATCCATTAGATCGAGCAAATCAAACCATGTGGCAACCGATCGCTGGACTTGAAGAAATGGTAGAAGAACTCACTTTGAGTATCGATGTTGAAACTGGTGAATATACTCGCTTAACTCGGTTTTACC
>JAGVCD010000137.1 GCA_020059425.1 Chamaesiphon sp.
AATTTGCCAAGTAATTTGCCAACAAGCCTGACGCAGTGATGTTCGTTGTGGAGTATTATTACCCACCCCATTAGCCAGTTCGCACCAAATCAAACTAAAGGTCATCAGGACACTAAAAGACGAACGCTCTCCCCATTTGATGTCGTACATCTGGCGATCGAACCAATTCGCCAAGCCAATTTGTAGACCCTGTAAAATAATCGCGATCTGTACCCAGTCATCGGCATAGCTAGCACTCTGCTGAGCAGCAAATTCGGCTACTGGTTCTTGGTGACCGATCGTCCTAAATAATTTTTGAGTAGCCGGGTTGCTAATATATTTTGCCCACAGCAACCAAGGACTATGCTCTTCTTCACCACCAAAACCAACCGACTGGCCTTGTTCATAAATCCAGCTCACCAAATGTTCTTCTAAAATACCTAAGGTCGCTAATCCATTTTCTAGACCGGTGGCCAGTTGGCTAATTTGGGCTGGCTCCGCAATTACCGCGTCAGCTTGTTGATGTAAGAGCGTGGCAATTTGGCGAAGCTGAGCAGACTGTAGTGGCTGGGGTTGATTGCGATCGATCGCCTGAAATAGCACTCGTAAACGTTCTGCCGGGTCAGCGGCCATCAGCTGCTGAGCAATTTTAGTAACCACTTCACCCGATTGACGTTCCTGCTGCCATTGGGTGAGCACCGTGCCAATCATTTGTAGTGCTTTCACCTGATGGCCAAGTTTGGCCTGCTTAATTTCACTGGCTGCTGCTATTTGGTCAGTAACTGTTTGAATCTGTTCTTGCAAGCAGCCTTCTAGTACTTCACTGGTACCAGGCACAATCTGCTTACTGAGTATCCGATGAATATATTCCTTGGAGATGATTTGCTTGCCACCCAAAATCCGCTCCACCAAATCGGTGACAGCCGCAGTATATCGATCGCGCAAAGAGATTTCGGCAGGGTTGGTTTCGGTCATATTCTATACCTAATTATCTAGGCCGAGGATGTTGCGGCAAAAGAAAGAATCCAACCTTTACTTTCAGGGAAAATCACCATGAAATCATTAACGTGTAAATATTACTTCACACAATATGACTCAAAAGTTAGCATTCAATTGGTCGCAAATTAGTTATTGTAGAAATATCGAAAAAGAACATTAACTATTGACTGATCAAATATCAGTCCGCAAGGAGTACAGACCTATGGCTAACATCTACATAGCCAAAAACAATCATCAAACTTGGCTGACTGTCGCAACTGCGATAATCGGGTTTTGGCTGAGTGCTAGCCTTTTGTTGGACTTTATTATCATGCCAAGTATGTACCAAAGTGGCATGATGACCAGTTCTAGTTTTGGGATAGTTGGTTATACCTTGTTTTCGGTATTTAATCGGATCGAACTAATTTGCGGTGCTGTCACTTTGTGCCTAGGCTTGTGGCTATGGCAATCGACCCTACTCGATCAAAAACAAAAAATTGAAGTTGGCGTTTCTAGCGCTATATTGCTAGCGATCGCACTTTGTTACACTTTCATCCTCACCCCCCACATGAGTGGATTGAGTGTCGATTTAAATATATTAGATAGTGCCGACTTGGTAAATGGTGGTCTTGAAGATCTCCAAATGCACAGCACGATTCCTCAGGTACCAGCGGGGATGAATCAAATGCATGTTATCTATTGGGGCTTAGAAGCATTGAAAATCACCCTGATGGGCACAGTGCTAGGATTAGCTTACCGCCAATTGGTGTCCACCAAATTTAATTGAAATACTTTGTTTGTATTGCGCTGTTGTTAATAAATCAAAATATTAACTAGCCCTAGTTTCAGCAAACTGGGGCTTTTTCATTCTCGAATTTAAGCTAAGCCGCTACAATTAGAGTCAGACCAAAATTTCAGCGCCAGCCCATGACCAAAACTCCTGTCAGTCAGATTCGGAATTTTTCGATTATTGCCCATATCGATCATGGGAAATCTACGCTGGCCGATCGATTACTGCAAGAAACCGGGACGGTCAGCAATCGGGATATGAAGCAGCAGTTTCTTGACAATATGGATCTGGAACGGGAGCGGGGAATTACCATTAAGCTCCAAGCCGCTCGGATGGATTACACCGCCAGGAACGGCGAACAGTACGTCTTGAACTTGATCGATACCCCTGGACATGTGGATTTTTCCTACGAAGTATCTCGGAGCTTGATCGCCTGTGAAGGAGCCTTGCTGATTGTGGATGCTTCCCAGGGCGTAGAAGCTCAAACCTTGGCCAATGTCTATTTAGCACTGGAAAATAACCTAGAAATTATTCCAGTCTTGAATAAAATTGATTTACCAGGAGCCGAACCGGAGCGAGTCCGCGCCGAAGTAGAAGAAATCATTGGCCTAGACTGTAGCGGGGCAATTTTAGCCTCCGCCAAAGAAGGCATTGGCATTCAGGATATTTTGGAATCGATCGTTCAGTTAGTACCACCGCCCAGCGATACCGTCAGCGAACCTTTACGAGCCTTGATTTTTGACAGTTACTACGATGCTTATCGGGGCGTGATTGTCTACTTCCGGGTGATGGATGGCAGCCTCAGTAAAGGTGACAAGGTGCTGTTGATGGCCAGTGGCAAAGAATATCAGATCGATGAACTAGGCGTTTTGGCACCCACCCAAATCCAGGTAGATGAATTACATGCTGGTGAAGTGGGCTACTTTGCGGCTTCGATCAAGGCGGTAGCTGATGCCCGAGTGGGTGACACCATCACCATGGTTAATCGGCCAGCAGCTAAGGCTCTAGAGGGTTACGCTGAAGCTAAACCAATGGTATTTTGCGGTCTGTTTCCCGTGGATGCCGATCAATACCCGGACTTGCGGGAAGCTTTGGATAAACTACGTTTAAACGATGCTTCTTTGAACTACGAACCAGAAACTTCCAGTGCGATGGGTTTTGGCTTTCGCTGTGGTTTCTTAGGTCTGTTGCATATGGAGATTGTTCAAGAGCGGTTGGAGCGGGAATACAATCTCGATTTAATTACCACTGCTCCTTCGGTAGTCTATCGGGTGACTGATAATCAAGGCGAAGTGGAATATGTAGATAATCCTAGTCGATTGGTTGATCCCAACTATCGTCAGATGATTGAAGAACCCTATGTCAAGCTGGAAATGATTACCCCCGAAGAATACGTCGGGACGCTGATGGAGTTATGTCAGAATCGGCGGGGCATTTTTAAGGATATGAAATATCTGACCAAAGGTCGCACGACTATCATTTATGAATTGCCGCTCGCCGAGGTAGT
>JAGVCD010000397.1 GCA_020059425.1 Chamaesiphon sp.
AAAACAGCGCGGGGTAATAAAGATGCCCAGATCGAAATCGATGCTCTCGAAAAAGTGATGGTTGTTCTGAACGAAGGAAAACCCGCTCGACAAACTGTATTGACCGCCGAAGAAGCCGAAAGCATCAAGCCCCTATATCTTTTGACCAATAAGCCGATCATTTATGCCGCCAACGTCTCTGACGAAGATTTAGCCACTGGTAATGCCTATGTAGAACAAGTCCGCACCGTTGCCGCCTTGGAAAATGCCCAAGTGGTGATTGTGTCGGCGCAGGTGGAATCGGAACTGATTGAATTATCCGCAGATGACAAGAAAGAATTCTTAGAATCTTTGGGAGTGGCGGAAGGTGGTCTGACTAGTTTGATTCGATCGACTTACGATCTTTTAGGCTTGCGCACTTATTTCACCATTGGCCCCAAGGAAACTCGGGCTTGGACAATTCAGGCCGGGATGTCTGCCCCGCAAGCAGCGGGAGTCATTCACAGTGATTTTGAACGATGCTTTATTCGGGCAGAGACGATCGGCTACCAAGAGATTATTGATCTTGGTTCGATGAAAGTCGCTAAAGAAAAAGGCTTGGTGCGCAGTGAAGGAAAGGAATATATTGTCGCCGAGGGCGATGTGATGCTCTTTTTGACCAGCGCTTAGAGTCATGAAAATCGATTCACTGGGGCTACTGATACAATTTAGGAGAGATATCTTAACCTAACCCCGCAAGTGTTTAAAGGTTTTTATGACAACTGTCACAGCTCTTCAACAATCTGCTGATACTCTGCTACTGGATGTTACTAATGCAAAGCTGAAAGTAACGCCAGAGCATTTTGATCAGCTTTGTATCGATAACCCCGACCTGCGCCTGGAATTAACCAAAGATAGAGAATTGATTGTTATGGCTCCAGCGGGTGGCGAAACCAGCAAAAAAAACTCCAGACTGAATCTTTTGGTGGGCATTTGGAATGAGCAAACCGAGCTAGGTGAAGTATTCGACTCTTCCTGTGGCTATGACTTCACTGCACTCGGTAGCGGTAAGCCAGCGCCAGATGTATCTTGGATTGAAAAGTCTCGACTTGAAGGAGTGAATATTGTCGGTTTTATTCCGATCGTCCCTGACTTTGTAATCGAACTACGGTCTGCTACTGACAACCTAAAGCCATTGCAGGAAAAGATGCTTGAATACAAACGGTTAGGAGTGAAGATGGGCTTGCTAGTTAACCCTAAAAACCAGCAAGTAGAGATCTATCGGCCAGGGCAGGAGACAGAGGTGTTAGAGTCTCCGGCTTTGATAGATTGCAATGAAGTCATGCCTGGTTTCATACTGAGCATGAGCCGAATTTGGTAATTCCAAAAGGGAATCTTATGAAAAATAGACATTGATCGCCCTGAATAAATCGATGATTATTTAGCTAAAATCTTTCAAGATTAGGCCAAGATTCAGTGATGATCTTGTTAACTAGCGCCTAAATATTTTCACATGCCCAAGATTTTTTTAGCCAGTTGATGTTTACAGAGGGTGCCGATCGTCTGCATGGCTTGCTCAATTTGGGGCGACCAAGGCAGTCCACAGTTCAGGCGAAAGCAATTGTGATAATTTTCGGTCGGTGAGAACATCACCCCTGGGGCAATCTGAATATGATGAGTCAAGGCTTCTTCATATAGCACCAGGGCATCAAACTCGGCTGGCAGTTCTAGCCACAAGATAAAGCCCCCTTGGGGTCTGGTCATTTTTGTTTCAGCTGGGAAGTAAGTGCAAACAGCTTGGGTCATGCGATCGACTTGCAATTCAAAGGCGCGGCGCAGTTGGCGCAAATGACGATCGTAGCCCCCGTTAGCTAAGAAAGCAGCGATCGTTAATTGCGGTAGCGGGGCATTACTCAGATTCATGGCCATTTTTAATTGTTCAACTTTAACTTGATAACGACCAGGCGAACACCAGCCGATGCGTAAACCTGGTGAGAGTGTTTTACTCACAGCGGAACAGTACAGTACCAAACCTTCTGTATCAAAGGCTTTGATTGCTTTGGGGCGGGTTCCTTGAAAATTTAGCTCTCCATAGACATCATCTTCGATCACAGGTAGCTGGTAGATGTTGATTAATTTAACCAGCTGTCGTTTATGGTCTTCACTCATGCAACTGCCCAGGGGATTGTTAAAATTGGCCACCAGTACACAGGCAGCAATTTGATTTTTTTGCAAAGCATTTTCCAAAGCCCCCAAAGACACTCCTGTTTGAGGATTCGTTGGTAGTGCGAGAGCTTTCAGGTGTAGGGCATTGAGGATTTCGAGGAGATTGTAGTAAGTGGGGGATTCGATCGCCACTGTATCGCCCGGTTTAGTCACGGCCTGTAAAGATAAATAAATTGCTTCGGTAGCACCGTGAGTAATCACAATCTCGGCGGGGGTGAGGGCACAGCCAGCTTCCATCAATCGCCGCCCCACTTCATGGCGTAGCGCTAAGCATCCCGCCGGAACTTCATAACCATAGGCGGCTTGGGGCTGTGCTCTTCCGATCTGACCCATTAGTCGATTCAGCGCGGCTAAGGGAAATAAATCATTGCTAGGAATGGCAGCACCCAGTTGAATCATTTGGCCATCGCATTTGCTGAGACAGATTTGGTAGGCCAAGGAGACTTCTACTGGCTGAGCTGGCGACTCCGCGATCGATGACTGTGGTTCGGCGCGATCACTCCAAATTGATTGTTTGACATAATAACCTGATTGAGGCCGAACTCTGACCCAGCCTTGATTTTCGAGTAATTGATAAGCTTCTAAAATAGTGGAAATGCTGACCGATAGTTGCTGATGTAGTTTTCGCACCGAGGGTAGTCGATCGCC
>JAGVCD010000088.1 GCA_020059425.1 Chamaesiphon sp.
GATTTAGACCTGAAGAAACAGCCTTATGGTACAAGCTCCTTACTACGGTGACAGCGCTTATCGCACCCCCCCTCCAGATTTACCTTCTCTGATTCTGAAAGAGCGCATTATCTATTTGGGCTTGCCCCTAGTATCGTCGGATGAGTATAAGCGTCAACTCGGACTAGATGTCACCCGGCTAATTATTGCCCAGTTGCTCTATCTCCAGTTTGACAACCCGGAAAAACCAATTTTCTTTTATATCAACTCCACGGGTACTTCTTGGTATGGTGGCGAGGCGATCGGACAAGAAACCGAAGCCTTTGCTATCTGTGACACGATGGCCTATATTAAGCCCCCCGTGCATACTATTTGTATCGGTCAGGCCATGGGTACAGCGGCTATGATTCTCTCCTGTGGCACCAAAGGTTGTCGGGCGAGTTTGCCCCACGGCACGATCGTCTTGAATCAAGCCCGCACTGGCATGGGACGCGGCCAAGCTACCGATATCCAGATCCGGGCCAAGGAAATCTTAGACAACAAGGCTACCATGTTGGATATTTTGGCTCAGAATACTGGCCAAACTGCGGCCAAAATTGCCAAAGATATTGAGCGGACTTTTTATCTCACTCCTGAGCAAGCTAAAGAATATGGCTTGATCGATCGAGTGCTAGAAAGTGCCAAAGATCTGCCTACTGCTTTACCCGTCGGTGTTTAAAACCTGGAGAACTTATGGCTGTTGAATCGCCGATGCGCGTGCCCTACAACATCCCTGGCAGCCAACAGTGGCAGTGGATTAATATCTTCACGCAGATGAGCCAAGAGCGGATTATCTTTTTAAACCAGACTCTAAATACTAGTTTGGCGAATTCTTTAATCGCCTCGATGTTGTATTTGGAGTCGGAGGATAACAATAAGCCGATTTATTTATACATCAACTCCTATGGCGATCCGGTAGCCACTGGTGAAGCCAATGAATCTTCTGGCTTTATGGCGGTAATTGCAGCGCTGTCTATCTACGACACTATGCAACACCTCAAATCCGAGATTATTACCATTTGCTTGGGGCAATCGATCGGACTATCCAATGTGATTCTCTCTTCGGGTTCTAAGGGTAAGCGGGCTAGCCTCCCTCATTCTATGTTGGCTCTTAGTCAGCCCTACAGTGGGATGAGTGGTCAGGCCACCGATATTCAGGTAAATGCCCTGGAAACAGTCGCCAAGCGGGAGTTGATCGCCGAGATTTTGGCGAAAAATACCGGTAAATCGGTCGCCCAAATTAATCAAGACATGCAGCGGATTTTCTATCTATCCCCGACCGAAGCCCAAGAATACGGTTTGATCGATCGGGTGCTGCACAGCTCTAAACCTTAAATTTGTCCATATTTGAAATATTAATTAGGAGATTTGAATCATGCCGATCGGTATTCCCAGCGTTCCTTATAAACTCCCCGGCAGCAACTACGAGCAGTGGATTCAAATCTACGAGCGGCTGTTTCGGGAACGGATTATGTTTTTATCCGAAGAAGTAGATGATGGCATTGCCAATCAGCTGGTAGCTTACCTGCTCTATTTAGACTCCGAAGATAGCTCTAAGCCCATCTATCTCTACATCAATTCCCCTGGTGGCTCGGTCACTGCCGGGATGGCTATTTTTGATACGATGCAACACATTAAGTCGGAAGTAGTGACGATTTGCGTTGGCTTGGCCGCTTCGATGGGTTCTTTCTTGCTGATGGCCGGTACTAAAGGCCGTCGCCTATCGCTGCCCCATTCCCGGATCATGATTCACCAACCTTCTGGTGGTACCCGTGGTCAGGCATCTGATATTGAAATTGAAGCGCGGGAAATTGTGCGCTTGCGCGGTCAGCTGAATGGCATTTATGCCAAGAACACTGGCCAAACTTTAGAAAGGATCGAGAAGGATATGGATCGGGACTTTTTTATGTCTCCTCATGAGGCCAAAGAATACGGGCTAATCGATCAGGTGATTGAGACGCGGCTTTCGCCCCAAGAGATTAAAGCTAAGTATTAGTTAGTAGTTATCAACATCCTCCAGCAGTGGGGGATTTTTAATTAGTCTGCAAACATTTCTGGCAAGACACTTAAAACAGCTTTTTGCTCATCTCTGCTAATCGCGCCTAATTTTTTGATCGGTCTGGTTCGATCGACTGTACAAATTTGGTCGAGGGTAATGTTGACCTTGTCCCAATAATGTGGACAGTTAATTTAGGCAGTTTTTGGGTGATCTAGAGTAGACCAATAATTATCTTCAAAGTGAACAGGGGGATAGATATCCAATTGTTGAATGTAGTCGTTGGGGTAAACTCTAAGGAGTTGAAGCCACTAACTTAGAAGAACAATATGATGCAATCATCAACAAATACTTCTCCCGTAGATATAGCTATTATTTAAGCGGAGCCTGGGGGTTTGAGTGCAGCTCATGCATTAGTTAATCAAGGCTTCTCTGTAAGAATTTTTAAATAAGCCCAAGTTCTCCGTCCAATTGGAGCTGCCCTCTTGCGATATGAACGCGAAAGAATCGAGATCACTTCACCTTTACAAAACCAAGCACGTCAACAAGGTCAAGCTTCTCATGCTGATGACCAGGCTGATCAACTAAAAGTGGGTTTTGAGGTGGCCTTAGCTAGTCGCAGAAAATAACTATGCATTGATATCAAAAATTAGCATGACAAACTAAAGTTAAAAAGTAACCTGATTGGGTCACTCGTGATAAGACAATTCGTCAATTAATAGAGAAGCTTAAAACATTTGAGGATCAGGAACTTGAGATTCAGATATCACTCGATGACGGTGAGACACACAAACCAGTCAGTATCTTGGTGAAAAGCAGAGTTTACTACTTAATAGTAAATAGTGAGAAATAGTTCATTCAAAAGTAAATCTTGCAAGCGGTAAATTCAACCAGAAGTACCCCCAGATATAACGCTACTCACATCGAACTCCGCGATCGCTCCAGGCGCTCATCGACTTCTGGCGGTCAGCAGAATCGAGAAATACAGAGGGGATTGGGTGATTACCTGTCGTTCTCAACACCCATAAAAAAAGAATCTAAATCGCAAAAAATGTGACCATCTTTACGTGAATTATTGCAATTAGTATTTCAGGCAATTTAATTAACCATTCGTTTAATTTTCCTTAACCTTTTGGTCGAATATTTCTTCTAGAATGTGAATGATTATTATCAAAAATCAAGATAATTGTTAAGAATCCATCGAAGAATTCCTTGTAACTGACTCCTGTGCGATCGTTCGTTAAACTATACAAACTTAGATTGTTATGCAAATTGGAAATCACGTTATCTTTGTCCATCCCGATGGGACTAGTCCATCTCACTACGGTGCGGCGCGGTTCTTAGAAGTTGGTCCCGATGGACGGCTCAACTGGGACAAACTCAACAAATCGGGTGTCTATCTCGGACATATGGAAGATCAATTGGGCGGCACATCCAATGGTGGTGCTGTCACCCATGCGACAGGTGCGAAAGTCTTTGCCGAATCCTTCGGCTTGGAGAAAGATAATAGCAATATTAAATCTCTATCTGGCACCAACAAAACGATCGTCGAAGAAGCCCGCGATGCAGGTAAAGTGACGGCATTAGTTCAATCAGGTGCTATCTTTGAGCCAGGTACAGCCGCATTTGTTGCTAAAACCCAGGAAATTGTCAACCCAGATGGCAGCCGGACTGTCCCCCGCGCTCAACAAGCAGAAATTGCCAAGCAGGTGATTAATTCTGGGGTGAACTTTATCATGGGTGGTGGGGAACTAAACCTGATTCCCATCGGTGAGAAAGGCTTTCATGGCACAGCGGCTGAATATGATGCTCTGAGCAAAAGCTCACTCGTCCGTCCCACCGAAAACTTAATCGATCTGGCCAAAAAGAATGGCTATACGATAGTCTATACCGAACAACAACTTAACGATCTCCTCGATCCCAACAAGACTCCTACACCACCCACGAAAGTATTGGGTGTATTTGCGCCGATTCATACCTTTAACGATCGACCAGAAGAAGTCTTAGCCGCAGCGAATCTGCCCCTGTACAAGGAGTCTGCACCAACAATCGGTGAGATGCTTGATGCCACCCAAAAGTTGATGGAGAAACACCCCAACTTCAAAAACGGTTCGATCTCGATCGTCGAAGAAGAGGGTTCGGATAACTTTGGGAATAATAATAACGCCGCTGGGACGATCGAAGGCACGCTCCGCGCCGATAAAGCAATTGGTGTATCGCTAGATTTTATCGATCGCAACCCCAACACTCTACTCCTCACTGCTGCCGATAGTGATGCGGGTGGATTGCAAGTAGTTGATGTTGCCGATGCCACTAAACCTGTTGGCACGATTAATAATAACCCGACAACTACCCCTCGTCCGATCCCCCTAGATGGTAAAAATGGTGCGGGTACGGCTCCATTTCTCTCCGCTCCCGATGCCAACGGTGATGTCTTACCCTTCGCCGTGGCTTGGGCTGGTTTACCGGACTATAGCGGTTCGATCGTTTCCAAAGCCCACGGTCTCAACTCTGATAAACTACCTGCGACTCTAGATAATACCGGCATCTACGAGCTGATGTACGAGACATTGTTCGAGAAAGAACTCACCTCGCGCAATCCTGCCCCCACCAAGGCTCCAGCCGCGACTAAAGATACTGGTAACGTCATCTTTATTCACCCCGATGGTACCAGCCCTTCCCACTACATGGCGTTGCGGAACATTGACAAGGGGCCAGATGGACGCTTGAACTGGGATAATCTCTCCGATGCAGGTGTCTACCTCGGACACATGGAAAACCAGTTAACGGGTACTTCTAATGCGGGTGCGGTGACTCATGCCACTGGAGTCAAGGTATTTAATGAGTCGTTTGGTTTGGAAGAGAATAACTCTACTGTTGTACCAGCTTCGGGTAACGTCGGTAAAACCATCTTAGAAGAAGCGATCGAAGCTGGTAAAGCTACCGCCTTGATTCAGTCGGGACACCTGGCCGAGCCTGGTTCTGCCGCCTTTGCTGCTAAAACTACCAACCGCGATGGTGATGACATTCGGGCGCGGGACAAATATGCCGAGATCATCGAACAGGTGATTCGGTCTGGTACTAACGTCGTTTTTGGTGGTGGGGAGCTATACATGCTACCCCAGGGTACGACTGGATTTCACGTTACAGCGGCGATCGATGCGGCTGAAACTCGTGCAGAACGTCGTCCTACCAAAAACCTGATCGATTTGGCTAAATCTTTGGGTTACACAGTCGTTTACACCGAAGACCAAATGAATCAGGCGGTCAATAGTGCCAAGCCGCCAGAAAAAATCCTGGGTGTATTTGCCGCAAAAAATACATTTGAAGATCGCACCGAAGAAGCACTGGGGCTAAATACTGCCAATCCGCTACCCTTATATGTCGCGACTGCACCGACTGTCGCCGAAATGTTGGAAGCATCGCTCAAGATCCTCAAGCGCGATCCTGATGGTTTCTTCGCTGTTGTTGAAGAAGAAGGCACCGACAACTTCGCCAACAATAATAACGCGGCTGGGACGATCGAAGCAGTACGGCGGGCTGATGCGGCAATTGGTGTTGCCAAAAATTATGTCGATACCCAAGACCCCAACACCTTAATCCTGACGGCGGCTGATAGCGATGCAGGTGGTTTACAAGTATTCCAGTACGCTCCCTACAATCGCCCAGCGGGAAATATTACCACCGCACCCACAATCCAAAACAGCGAGACACAAGTTCCCTTTTTTGGCGTGAACCCCACCACGACCAATACCAACCGCGCCTTCTTTGATGGTGCTACTGGTAGCACAGCAAGTGCAGAGTTTCCCTGGACACCATTTGCAGCCAAAGATAGCATCGATGGCCCAATGGGTAATTTTGCAGTCAATTGGGTCGGTACGCCTGATTTCCCTGGTAGTATCGTTTCCAAAGCTTATGGTTTAAATGCCGACAAATTGCCTAGCACGCTCGATAATACCGAGATTTACAAGCTGATGTACAAAACCATGTTTGGTACCGACAGCCGCCAAACTCTAGTATCTGGAACTGCTGGTGCTGATGACTTAATTGCGCGTGTGACTCCGGGCTTTGATGGTGTTAACGACCTGGTATTTACTGGGGCTGGTAACGATAAAGTCGATGTGTCGATTGCCGGGACTGCTGCTGGCAAAAATCGGATAGATCTCGGCAGTGGTAATGACATCATTTATGTAGCTAATAACGATCGCGCCTTCGGCAGTGCTGGCGACGATATCTTCGAGGCGAATGATGTCAAAGACTACCGGATTTCTGCGGGTGCTGGTAACGATATTCTGTTCTTAGGTACCAACGGACGCGCTTTAGGCGACGATGGTGCCGATAAATTATTTGTCGGTGCTGGCGGTGGTAACTATCTTTCTGGCGGTGCGGGTGCCGACCAATTCTGGATTGCTAATACCGAGCTGCCTTCTGGCTCGAATACAATCGTCGATTTCCAAATCGGTACCGATGTTATTGGCATTCAAGGGGCAAAAAGTTTGGGAATTAGTGCGACAACTTTAGTTTTAAATCAAGTTGGTGCGGATACTTCGATTAACTTTGGCTCTCAAACATTGGCAATCCTGACGGGTATTCAAGCTAGTAGCTTGACTCCAGGTAATTCCAGTCAGTTTGTGTTTGCTTAAAATTGCAAATTAGCTTTCATGTGTAAATTCGCTAGGGGAATAAGTAATCGATATTATTTATTCTCCTAGTTTTTTATATTCGATCGAGGAGAAGGCTTAAACAAAGAGGATGTTGCAGTAAGCTGATCAGGCGTTGTCATCTCGATCGGTGAGATCCCACCAAGGCTCATTGAAGTTGATGAAAAATCGTTGAACTACGGCGATAACCAAAGCCACTGTAATCTTCTAGCCATAGCTCTGTTATGATGCAAAGACCAATGGCACTGACTTAAGGAGAGAAAAGGTAGAAAAAGACTGCAAAGTCTGATAGATATACATCAGAGCTTTGCAAACCATTGATTTATCACTTTCTAC
>JAGVCD010000023.1 GCA_020059425.1 Chamaesiphon sp.
GTCTTGCTGATATTCCCAGGCCGCTACATGGGCGTAGTCTGCATCACGGCGCTGAGCTTCGCCCAGGTCGGTTTGAGACTCCTCCCGGAAATGACAGCCGCAGCTTTCTTCCCGGTGCAAAGCATCCACGCACATCAACTCCCCTAGTTCTAAGAAATCAGCGACGCGCTGGGCTTGATCTAGTTCGGGGTTCAGAGCGTTGACCTGGCCAGGAATTTTCACATCTCGCCAGAATTCTACTTGCAGGGCTTGGATTTCTTGGATCGCAGTTTTTAAACCAGCGGCGTTACGCACAATTCCACAGTGTGCCCACAGAATTTTCCCGAGGCGTTGATGGAAACTAGTGACCGTTTGACTGCCCTGAATCTGAATCAATCGATCGAGCTTTTCTTGCACCATTTCCTCAGATTGGACAAAGGATGGATGATCGATCGACAGTTTGGTAGTGCCCCGATAATTAGCTAAGTCGTTCGCTAAATAGTTACTAATCGTAGCTGGAATCACAAAATAGCCATCGGCCAAACCCTGCATCAAAGCTGAAGCCCCTAAACGATTAGCCCCATGCTCACTAAAATTAGCTTCACCCAAACAATACAAACCCGGAATTGTCGTCATCAATTCGTAGTCCACCCACAGTCCACCCATGGTGTAGTGTATCGCCGGGTAAATCCGCATCGGCACGGTGTAGGGATCTTCACCAGTAATTTGGGTATACATGTCAAATAAGTTGCCATACTTATTTTGCAAAACTTCCCGGCCATCCCGGCGCAAGGCATCGGCATAATCTAAGTATACAGCTCGTTGGGAGCTCCCCACGCCGTAGCCCGCATCACAAACTTCCTTCACTGCTCGGGAAGCAATATCACGCGGTACCAAATTCCCGAAGGCTGGATAACGACGTTCTAAAAAGTAATCCCGTTCGGCTTCCGGGATGTCGGCAACAGGTCGCTGGTCTCCTTTGTTTTTGGGCACCCACACCCGACCATCGTTACGCAAACTCTCCGACATCAGCGTCAGCTTAGATTGATGCTCTCCAGCCACCGGAATACAGGTGGGATGAATCTGGGTAAAGCAAGGATTAGCGAACAGCGCTCCTTGTTTGTGGGCTTTCCAAGTGGCGCTAACATTACTACCCATCGCGTTGGTAGAAAGATAAAAAACGTTACTATAGCCCCCCGAACAAAGCAACACCGCGTGACCAAAATGTCTCTCCAACTCGCCAGTGATCAAGTTGCGGGCAATAATCCCCCGCGCTTTGCCTTCAATTTGCACAATTTCCAGCATTTCATGACGAGTATGCATCACTACATTACCCAAAGCAATCTGTCGTTCTAGAGCCTGGTAAGCACCCAATAATAGTTGTTGGCCAGTCTGACCCGCCGCATAGAAAGTCCGCTGTACCTGGGTGCCGCCAAAGGAACGATTACTAAGCATCCCACCGTATTCTCTAGCAAAAGGCACGCCTTGGGCCACACAGTGATCAATGATTTTGCTACTAATTGATGCTAATCGATAGACATTGGCCTCGCGCGATCGATAGTCCCCACCCTTAATGGTGTCGTAAAACAGCCGTTGGACAGAATCCCCATCGTTTTGATAATTTTTAGCGGCGTTAATACCGCCCTGGGCGGCGATACTGTGGGCACGGCGGGGCGAATCTTGAAAACAAAAAGCTTTGACTCGGTAACCCTGTTCGGCCAGGGTAGCCGCAGCAGATGCCCCGGCCAGGCCAGTACCAATCACAATGATTTCTAATTGGCGTTTGTTGTTAGGGCTAATCAGGCGAGCAGTTTCTTGGTAGGTTGACCATTGCTGAGCGACCGGAACAGCCGGAATTTTGGAATTAAGCATGGGCGCTAATGAAGAGGACGATCGGAATGGCGGCTAGACCTAATGGTACGGCGACAGCGACGGTCATGCCAATAGTGGAGAGCAATTGCAGATATTTAGCGGATACCCCGAAGGTGGTGGCGGCACTACGCCAACCGTGCCACAGGTGAGCGGCTCCGGCCAGGCAACCTAAGACATAAATGGTAACTACCCAGCTTTGGCTGAAGGTCGATCGCATTAGTTCCGATAAATCTTCAGAATCTTTGCCCAGCAGGTCGGGGAGCCAAAACTGGTAAAGATGCAGCAGCAAAAAGGCCAGGATGATTGCGCCCAAAATGCCCATGAATCTCGCCGGGTCGAAGGAAAAACCAGGGCTGACAGCATAGGCTGTGCGGCGTTTAGCTTTATTTTGCCAAGTCAAGGACGCGCCTTGCCAAATATGAATAACAAAGCCGCTGAAGACTAATATTTCCAACAGGTGCAGTCCCCAATCATGGCGGAGCAGATTGGCCGTGCGATCGAACAAAGCACCGCCATCAGCAGCCAATATCGTAGCGTTGAGACCCAAATGAACAGTCAGAAAGGCCGTCAAGAACAGGCCAGTACTAGCCATCACCAATTTGCGGCCAATGGAAGAAGTATAAAAGTTAGACAATTGCATGATCGATCGGTGGTTAACTGAGATCAATATAGATTGTGACAGATGTTGCCAGATTATGACTCCGTCAATCTTACAAACCTGATATTTTTTGAAGATGATTGGCGATCGACTCCAAATTTTCTGGGCAAACCATGACAATTATTCCTGATTTAACTTGTGGCCCGTAGCGTTATCTTGACGAATTCCCAGATAGGTAGCAATCACAATCAGTGATCCACCAGCCAAGGCTTGTAACGACATCTTTTCACCTAGTAATAGGACAGCAAATATTGCTCCAAAAACAGGCTCTGTTCCCATCAATAAGCTAACGCGGGTAGGCGTAGTTTGGCGGACCATATGAGTTTGAATGGAGAACGGAAATAAAGTACAGAAAATGCATAAGTAAAGTGTTGCCAACCAAAACATCGGTTGAGTTGGTATTACAAATAAGTTGCCATTAAACACTTTCAACGCAATGCCCGTTAAAACTGCTGCTGTAGTCAGTTGAACTGCTGTCAGAGCTGTCGAATTGAGCGGTTTGCCATGAGTAATCTTTTTAGTAGCAGTCACCATACATGCTCGTAATACAGCTGCTGCCAACATCAACCAATCGCCAATATTGAAATAATAGCCTTCTTGTAGTGCTAGTAAGCCAGCACCCATACAAGATAATCCGGTAGCTATCAAGATTTTCCAGCCGGGCATTCGACGAAAAGTCAATCCCTCGACAATAGGTGTAAATACAACGCATAAACTAATCAGAAAGGCGGCATTACTAGCACTGGTGTTGGCAATTCCGGCTGTCTCACATACAAAAATCAGAAATAATATTATGCCCAGGGGCACTCCCGCTGCAAATACACCAATAGGATTAACTGCTATGGCTCGTCCAACGACAGGGAGCATGATGAAACTAGTTAATGTAAACCTAATAAACAGAAAGTCTAGAACTGGCATGTATAATAGCGCTGTTTTGGCCACACTATAACTAGATCCCCAAACAATCGCGACCAATAACAAACTCAAATCGGCAAGTTTGCTGCTACTCATAACAGTTTTTTGAAATCCTGAAAAATTCAGGATTTTTTCCTAACGACAAGAGCTATCAGCGACTTTAACATATTAGTTACACCGATGTTAGTTCGATCGATCACCGCCATCGAATGAGTACTGATATTATTCCACACCGGATGTTGCAGAACAGTTTCAACTAGCTGCTGCACACCAGACACTATCGACCGTACCCATGACCACTGCCCCTTTCGAGCATGAATGCGGGAAGTCCTAATCATCGACCTATTTTGGGATGTAATTCTAGATCTTCTACCAGGAGCTGGCTCTTGCTGCTGAGCCAAATATTTTGATCGAATAGTTTCCACCAAATCATCATGAACCAATTGATAGAGATATTCTGGCTCGGATTTGGTACAAGCAATCAAACCTGAACCCACTAAAATATTGAGCAATAATAGAAGTTGGGCATAATAGTTATGCTGGGAAGAGGATGTTGAGATATTATTACTCTGACGCAATTTTTCGCTATTATTTCTTCCGGTGGTTGCTGGTATTAGCTGCGAAAAAGTTCTTTGTGGTCGATTACCCCGGCTATCAGTCAACAAAAATAGTGCCGTTACCACAGCTGCCAAGTTTTGCTTACCACAATCTCGGATAGCTTCTTCTAAAGCCCGTTCAATTAAATATTGTTGAGGCTTGGGACCAAGCTTAAAATATTGTCCCAAAGTTTTCACATTTTCTGCTTGGAGTTGTGCCCCAATCACCTGAAGCTGTGCCGGGGGGATTTCAGCATATTCATCTGCCAAATCGCTAACTAGCTGATCCACCAGGGCTGGCTCAATATAGTAGTGACAATTACTTGTTAAATTACTAATCACAGCTTGAGATTGACTAATACTAAAATTCCGGAGCTGGTAGCGAATCTGTCGATCGAGTAAACTTTCACTAATTTGACTCCAATCGATACAGCGTTCTAACTCTAGCAAATGATGTAGAGCATCTTGGCGGATAGAAAATAGCATTTTGACATGTGGAAGAGCGAGGCAAGCCTGAAAAAACTGATAGAATTCCTGGCGTTGAGCCGCTGGTGACGACACCACAAAAAATTCCTCGAATTGGTCAAAGATCAACACCGTCAGCAACTGATTATTGATATTGATCTGAAGTTGCTGTTGAATTTGTCCCAGATCAGCAGCACCCGGCCTAGCCGAATGTCCCACCGCGTTCGATAAACTTTCAGAAAGTTGGGTTGTCCAGTTTTGGTAGGTTTTGAGGGCGGCAACTACCGCCTGTCGATCGGCTACTATTTGGCCGTGTACAGCTGGAATGACACCACCATTCAACAGCGAACTTTTCCCCATCCCACTTTCACCATGTAAGACCACCAATTTTTGGTGGTCATTACTTAGTCGCTCGACTAACTCCTGCACATCTCGTTCTCGTCCGATGGCCAGAGGCTGATCAAGAGCCGCTGCTGTCCCCACAAAAGCAGTTAAACCTTGCTGATGTCGAAAAAACTGATGTTGCTGCTTGGCCTGAAAAGACTCCCAAAACTGCCCTTGGTGGTAGTAGAGCAGGCGCAATTCCTGAATAATATCCAAGTAAAGTTGAGAATTGGTGGACACCTCTGCCTGGGCTTTTTCCAAATAATTCAAAGCAACTAAAAACTGTCCAGAACGGGCTTCGATCTTGGCTACCAGCAGTAAATACCGCGCTAAGTTAATGTTACCAAGCTGACTCTCTGTTTGATATTGTTGCGTGAGGCTCAAAGCATAGTGGGCATGGTCGGTAGCACGGGTAAAATCATTATTGTATAGAGCTACTTCTGCTAAAAAGCCATGAGCTTGAGCCATATTGAGCGGTTGACTCTGTAGTTCTTTGTCGGCCAAGACACTATTAGCAACGTTTTCTAATTCTAGCCAATTACCCATAATCCTTAAAGTATCGCCAGTCAAGGTGAGTACTTGCCGAACCGCATCCCACCGCTGCTGTTGCTCAAATACTCTTACCACCGATAAAAAGGCATCTCTAGCCAATGGCCAATGAGTTGCAGTACCCATGGCTTGCTGCTGATAACACAAACCCATGTGTAACTTCAGTATGGCCCAGCGGGTCTGGAGCGCATTATGAGTGAATGTCCCCATTTCACCAATAGTCGTTTGGCTTTGCAGCTGCTCCCAAATTTGTAAACTCTTTTGATAATGTACCAAAGCTTCACCCAGAAGACCTTGGGCATGATCATCACGGCCAAGAATTAGGTGCCAAGTCGCTGTCAGCGCTGAGGGTAAAGCTTGTTTACTTTTCAAATCTTTTGTGGCTGCTTTCAGTTCCTGACGAAATTTGGTGGCGAGACCATAACCCAATGCTTCGTTGAGATGAAAACGATCTAACCCCACTGTCAATATCTTCCCAAACAATTGGTCAGAACTCTCTCTCCACAGAATGTTCAGCTCTGTAAGACTAGGCAATAATGTAATAGCTGTAACTGTGCTGGCATAAAAATTTGGAGCTAGTTTCACTAGACAACTTAGGGTTTCTTCATTAAGCCAGAGGGCGATCGGCTGGTGACAATGGCTAATGAGGTTGGATCTTTCGCTATCCAAATTATGCAGCAGAGCTGGTAGGTTGTAGACATCGGTAATGCCAAAAACCATTAAAGCTGTTTGCTGCTGGCGAGATGTGGCATTCAAAATTGGCTGCCACAAATTTTCTAGATGAGGCGGCAGGATAAATTCTTGAATTTGAATTGGGCAAGTAGCTTTCAGACTATGCGCTAAACGATATTGTAGTGTAGTGTAGTTACAGCGAACTAATGTGAGAGCAAAACGTCCCTGTAAAACTGTAATAGATCTAGAGAGAGTGCTGAGGGCACGCTGATTCAGCTCATCAACATTTTCCGCTATATTTCCCGAAGTCATGGTTCAAATACCCTGATCTAAATGTGGCGATGGCGTCAAA
>JAGVCD010000328.1 GCA_020059425.1 Chamaesiphon sp.
GACTAGTTAAATAAATTGGAATAACAGTGGAATAACAGAACCAATGGCGCTGAGTGCAAAAATGGCTAGCATTGGGGACAAGTCAAAATTGCCCACTGGTGGAATAATGTTGCGGAAGATATTCAAGTAAGGATCAGTAACTGGACCTAAAACACCCGCAACCTGCTGCATCCAATCAACAGCTGGAAACCAAGTGAGCAGCAAGCGGCCAAAAATCAGGTAGCTGTACAGCTGAATAAAATTTTGAATACTGGTTAGTAGTAATAGAGATGTCATAATCACCGAGGGAATGTTTTTCAGACTATGTTTAGATTTTAACTGAATTCAGCAGTTAGCAACTAGAGTTCTAGCTGTCGGCTAGCAGACTGGTGTTCTGCGACCAGTTGCTCTGAAGATGTTTCGCCCATTTGAACATTACTTAACGAAGATCGGACTTGTTCGATCGCCCCATTTAAGTCTGCAATTTTATTTTCCAGGCTCTGTTGAGCCGATTCCATTAAGTCATTATTGGGCAAACCATTTTGGGCACGGGCTTTGATCCGACGCAACACCTCTGGTTCATCGCCGTTAAGCTGCCGACTGGCCAAAACTGCGCCGATCGTTCCACCGACTAAACCACCAACTAGGCTACCCAGTAAGAAACCAGTGCTAAAACCATCACGTTGACTCATAACTCTCCAGTAGTTTGATTGACTATTATTAATCTTGGGGTTGTTACCCATCATAGATTACCCCGCTTGGCGATTCTTATTTAGGTGCCAAACACCCGATCACCCGCATCACCTAAACCGGGCACAATAAAACCGCGCTCGTCGAGGCTCTCATCAATCATAGCCGCATAAATTTGCAATGTTGGATAGTCGATCGCCAATTTTTGCAACGCTGGCGCTGCCACCACAATGCTAATAATTCTAATCTGGCCAGGATCAGCGCCGCGCTTGGTTAATTCTATCAAAGCTTGTCCGATCGTGCCGCCCGTGGCTAGCATTGGTTCAGCAATCAAAATATGAGTGCTAGCGGGAATGTGATCGGGCAATTTATTGAGGTAGCAAGTAGGTTGTAGAGTTTCTTCATCGCGGGCAAAGCCCAAATGAAAAATGCTGGCTTCTAAGGGTAAAACTGATTGAATACCTTCCATCAGGCTCAAACCAGCTCGTAAAATGGGGACGATCGCCAGGGGCGTTTGGGGATTAATGAAAGTGGCGGTAGTTTCACCCACCGGAGTAGTCACGGGGATATCGATCGTCGGTAGCCAGTCGCGGATGGCTTCGTAGGTTAGCCACTTGCCCAACTCGGCCATCGCTTGCCCAAACACTTTAGAAGGAGTCTCGGCACCCCGGGCAATTCCCAACCAGTGCTTAATGAGGGGATGAGGCGGTACAAAGATACGCAGCTGGTTGGCCATAAATACTCCCAAAAACAAATCCCAATTTAGCATGGCAGTGGCTGCACTGCTGGCTAGAGGTATTTAAAGCTAGAATAGTGCAGCTAATCTTTAAAGAATATTTAAATATTTTAAGTTCATATGCCGATCACTCCTGGTGAAAGCAAAGCTATCAAAGAACCTGTGGTCACGACCGAGCGTATTCCGCTCTTAACTCGGCTGTGGCGGTCTTGGGGTGAGAATGCCCAGATTTTGATAGTAGCAGTGTTATTGGCTTTTTTGATTCGGACTTTTATCGCGGAACCGCGCTATATTCCTTCTGCTTCGATGGTACCTACTTTGCAACTAGGCGATCGACTAGTAGTTGAAAAGATTTCTTATCAGTTGCATCCACCAGAGCGCTTTGATATTGCAGTTTTTAAGGTGCCGCCTCAATTGCAACAGGATGGCTACCGATCGGATCAAGCATTTATTAAAAGGATAATTGGGATACCAGGCGATCAGATTGCTATCCAGAAAGGAAAACTATATTTGAATGAGCAGCCGCTCTCGGAGTCTTATATTGTCGAGGTGCCGAAAATAGAAGATATGCCGACGGTGACGGTACCGCCTAATCAACTTTTTATGATGGGCGATAATCGGAATAATAGTAATGATTCGCGCTATTGGGGTTTTCTGCCGCTGGAAAATGTGATTGGGAAGGCGGTGTTTAAGTTCTTTCCGTTCGATCGACTGGGTGGACTGAAATAAAAGCTTTGATTTACAATGAATATACTACGTTTTTTGAACTCAATTATGGCTGAAATTGTGGAAATCCCTATTGAGCTAACTCACTTTCAATTCCCGGTAGGAGTTCAAGAACGACTAAATTTCGGCTCTACCGTAACTGCCGTGGATACCACCATATATGGTGGTAACAATATTACAATTACCAGGGGTAGCCCCTAAGTCTGCCGATCTACCACGGGATATCCGGAAGAGCCATAGTTTTATTATCTGGTGATTTTCAGTCTTCCGTGACTCAGCCTGAGTAGTTACAGTTGCTCAACATCTAATAACTGATGTTTAATCGCAAACTCCTGGATCGATCGCATCATCTCCGCAAAAAATGGATTAGCAATCTCCAACGGCGAATGATTAACTGAAAAAACTGAATTCTTCAGCACAATATTGGCATGAGATACCGCGCAGCTTTTGCCAATTCTAAATAATTCAGCCTGACTAGATTTTATGACCAAATCTTCGACATTAGCCATATCAGCAGCCACATCAGCTTCCGAATGCGCTGCAAATAAAGGTTGAGTGACAGCTCGATCGGCTATTAAAGCATCTAGTTCTTGAATCAACTTCGATAATTCACCAGCTCCGCCCAAATCCATTTGGGCATAACGATAAGGATTACCACTCGGCGAATTATCAATTAAGGGCAGGTCTGCTCGATCGAACAACTTAGCCAGCAGACTTCTAAGAAATACTTCACCCAAATTACCGGCCTGAGTCGCTAAGCCTAAAGCCGCTGCAAACAAGAAGACCCCGCCTGTAATAGTTTCCGGGTCACTCAGAGCGGCTTCTACACTCAAGGCTCCTCCCGCTGATAACCCGCCGATCGATACTTGCCCGCCACTGGCTTGAGCGGCTTGCAAGGCAAACCTGACATTTTTTTTCCACTCTACTGCCGAGACATTTTTCATGCTTTGCGGTTCTTTCAAGCCGTGCGCTTGCAACAGCGGCAGATAAACATCAAAACCAAGTTCTGAGTAGAAATATTCACCAATATCTCGCATGAAATAAGGAGAATCGGTTAAGCCATGGACTAAAACTATGGCATTTCTGGTGCGATCGCCATGCTGAAAAATCAAGGGATGACAGCCATCACGCACATCTGATTTTGGCTTATTCAGGTGAGTATAGTAATCATCCCAATCTTTTAACACGCTTGTAGCTCCGGCTAAGTAGTTTTCCAAATTTAATTAATGGGGTTTTGATTTGTAACTATTTCGTTAATCACCTTACTTGCTTCGGCTGGCCCCCAACTACGAACTTTCTGAGACAAGTTAATATCATCATTTTTGAGATGACTTGTATCGATATTTAGTGCATTCTTAGTATTCTCTTGCCAAGCTTTCTTGTCAGCATGAGTTGTTAACCAACTAGAACCAGAGAAGCCAATACCAAATGCACCTAACAAAGAAGATATAGTTAAGAGACTAACATGCATATCTCCAAAAATACCCAACGCCCCGATCGCGGCAGAACCATATAGTCCCCAAGAAACCAAAGCCGCTGCAAATCCAGTAATTACATTTACTAAATAAGTGAGTCGAATACTTTTGTGTTTATCAATATCAATGCTTAAAGTCGGAGAAGCTTTAACTATATTTAAATTAATCAGAGCTGAATTAAGCAGCCCCCCGACACCACCGGCTGTTGCAATAATTAATGCTCCAATTGGAACCGGAATTTGTTCGATCGCCATTTGTTCAAAACCTCTATATGTATTTCTAAACCATATTTTCAAAAAGTCAATAGTTATGAATGCTCACAGCTATTGACTCTTTGAAATTATCAATTGATAACACAGTAGCCAGTTATTCGAACTAGCTTTGCTTATTTAAAAGCATCTAGAACTTTACTGGCGATCGCTTCACCAACTACACGACCACCAGTTGCATCAAACTTCCAATGCACACCAAGATAAATGCGACTGATCTCATTTTGTTCGATCGCCTCTTGAAGAGTAAAAGTTTGTTCCCACCGAGGACGAGTAGTGCCAGTATTATCTGTAGTCTTTCCATCAAATTCATCAGAAACAAAGGTAACAGAAATTGCTTCAGGTTCCTTATGAAGAAGAGCCGCAGCTACTTCAAAGCAAGCTGAGCCAAAAGTGGAGTGCCCAGAAGGATAAGCTGGAAAATTAGGGGTACCGTTGGGTTTAGTGCTATTACTATTTGGTGCACCCAAAGGTAGCCAGAAGCGATCACCTGCTACCCTTAGAGTATTTCCATCTCCTTTTCCGGTTGGACCCCAACCAGCGTCCGCTTCCCGAACACCCAATACTGGACGCCAGACATCATAGGCATATTTCCAATGCCAAGCGGCAATACCCGCATCAGCCATTGCGACATTGATTGCAGTTAATATTTTTACCTGGTCAGCATGTCCTTTAGCTATGAATTCAGGAATTGCGCGCACCACCTGATTATAAAGACGAGGTGGCGTACCTAATAGATTTGCGCCATCATAACCCCAAAAAATACCAATTTCAGCCTTCCGACGGAATGCCTCATCTCGCCGAATAATGTCATCTTTCCCAGATTCAATTACCTGATCAAAATCGCAGGCATATTCCTGACTATCTAATGCTGGTGGTGCTTTTAAGAAGGCATCTTCCTCTACACTTTGGAGAATAAAAGGTTTAACTAGTCCCCACGTTCTGCCCAAAGCTTTCTGTCCTGGTTGAAGTGGATCGGGACGATGGCGGCCAGGTTCCATACTATAATTTACGTCCATATCTGGCAGGCTAGAATTATCGTTGTTCCGCTCTGCTAACCACGCTTCGGCTACTAGTTTGCCATAATTTAGAGCATTAGAATTACTCCCAATACTAAACTTGGCAACTTCTGTCGCTATAAATTCGACAAACGCCGGATAAAGTCTTTCTGCCGCATATATGCCAGCACTCAATAATGCTGTTGTGCCAGTTGCTTCGTCATTACCAATTTCCGCAGGTAGGTCAGGGAGAGTTGTTAGTTGCGGATTAAGATTTCCAGTCACTTTGGCATAAGCATCATGAGCGGCTAGGTGAATAATTGCTAACGCTCTAGATGTCTTAGTGGGACCACCATTAATTGGTGGAATGGCCGGGTCTACACTGAAGTCTCTTGCGACTAATTGCAAAGCTAAGTCGTTAATAATTAGAATGCTCATTGTTTTACTCTAGTTATAGGTAGATACAAGTTTCATAGTCTTAGGCTATCCCAACCAAATCGATCTGTCAGTAAGAAAAAGTATGCTGTAGTATCCGACTTATATGGATTTTTGTAACATATTTTACATACCATGCGACAAAAAAAGGTGGGGCAATACGCCCCACCTTTAGTTAAACCAGTTTGTTAGAAAGTATTAACGAACTACAGCCGATCGATCATAAGGAACAGTATCAGCGCCAAAGTAGCGGTTGTATTCTGAACTAGTGACAACACTCGATACCAAAGCGTTCCAACCAGCATTAGCCAGAACTTGGTGATATTCCGCTACTTCATCAGCAGTAAGTGTCCGACCGAGCAAATTACGACCGAGGAGTTCGATCGCTTTATTTGCTGGGTAAGGAGTATAAAACTGTTGGCAATAAGTACCAGAAACCGCCAAAGCCTGGACAAAATCTTGGACTGAAATAGTTTGACTCAAAAACTGAGCTTCTAGATCAATACAACGTCCAGCTTCATTAACCTGACCCAGCACTTGAGCATAGATCGCATCAATCACTTGGCTAGTCTCAGCACTAGTATTGCGATAAATCCGAGTGGCTTTCGGCTGGATTGTATCTACTTCCGCAGTACGACTCAGCTCCCGATAGACCGCAGCCGCTTCAGACTTTTTGCGATCTTCTGCCGCCATGTTAGCCAAAGCCATTCCCATCAACGGCATTTTACTAACGTCCATGCGGGGCTTAATGGTATCAAAACTCGGTACTACTAAGGCGCTATCTTGTTTAGTCAGCTTGTTGTACAGAGTTTGAGTGTTAGGATAGTTCGCGGCGGGCAAGGTCAAGAAGCGGTTGTATGGAACTACATCTTCGCCAAAGGCTTGGAGATATTCCATGCTATTGACCATCGCATTGATAAAGCCGCGAATACCCACTGTCGATAACAACTGGTTGTACTTGCGAATTTCTGCTTGGTCTAGTGGTGCCCGACCCAAGAAGTGCTTAGTTCCTAACTCAATCACCTTGGTGTTGGGATAAGGAGTGTAGAACTCCTTGATGTACAAGCGGGAGCAGCCGATGCCTTCAATGAATTCCTTCAGATTGATTTCGCGGTTAGCCAATTTGCTTTCCAGAGCGCTGAACTCACTACCAACGATCGCGTAAGGGGCAATATCCCGCTCGAAGACTTGGCGGTAAGCCGCTTGTATAACTGTCTTGCACTGCACTACATCGCCAGCTTGAGTAAGCTTGAAGACCTTAGTCTGTTCCCGTTTCTTGGTAACACCTTGATTGGAACGGAATTCAATATCAGCAATCGATCGAACTTCTGGTACGGTGCCCAATTCCACAAAGCGCTGTGTAACTTGAGGCTGAGTATTGATACCTACACCAGTATCGGCAATACTGCCAACTCGTAGTTTCCGCTGACTGACCCCGGCTGGAGTGAGGTAACGTTCGTAGGGAATGGTGTCTTCGCCAAAAGCTTCACTGTACTCAGCGGTGCCGATGATTTCATCGACTAGAGCGTAGAAGCCTTTCTTAGCGCAGAGATCAAAGTACTTGTTCATCTCTTGACGACCGTAAGTCGGACGACCCAAGAGACGACGGTGAATGTATTCGATCGCCTTCACCACATAGAGCTTCGTCCAGTAAAGATTGCGGAAGGTATCAGACTTAGCCAGGGCGCGCACAAACTCGCGCATACTGATTTCACCATTTTCCAGCTTGCTTTCTAAGGCTGTTAACCGCTGACCAGAATATACCTCTCGCCCAAATACTTGCAGGTAAGCTGCTCGAATTACGGCTTGGGTAGAATTTTCGGTAAATTTGGTGCTAATTCCCTTGGTATTACCTTGTTTATCGGAACCAATAAAGCTTGGTAGCTGATCGAGCTTCCACACCTTGGCACCCAAGCTACCAGGAGCCACACCTCTAGCACCAGGATTGCTCAATTGGTTATTGATACCAGGACCTTGAGCGATCAAAATCCGGCGCGTGTTTTTACCAAACGGCGCTGGACTGTTGCTAGGATTACGAGTTTCTTTGGGGAAAATCGCGCCAAATTGGATTTCTAGCGGATCGTTACCAGAACCATAGACATGCTGGTCGGGTAGCGGCTGCTCATAAGCAGCAAAGGTGGTAAGAAACTGGGGAATCTTGCGGAAAGGCGCACTGTATCTAAACAGATCCTGTTGGGGACCCCAGTTGCGACATTCCTGAGCTTCTTGACCCAAACCACGCAAATAAGGGACTGTTTCTTCACCGAAGTAATCGGAATACTCCTTGGAATCCACCAAGGCATCTACTAGACCGCTCAGACCTTTGTCGGAGACGATCGAGAAATACTTTTGCACTTCCTCGCGCGAAGAAGGGCCACGACCCAAAATGTGCTTAAAGGCTAATTCCAGCGCACGGCTATTAATAAACGGCGTAAAGAACTGCTTGCAATATAAAGGAGATTTGGCCATCCGCCGCACGAACTCCTTCATGGAGATTTCGTTGTTCTTCACCTTCGATTCTAAGTCAGATACCGATTGACTATAAGCGCGGGTGATATCCCGTTCAAACAACTGCCGGTAGGCCGCCTTGATCACATCATTCTTTTCGACAGCCGATAGTCCGGGCTTCATTGCAAACTTAGAACGACGCTCCGCTGCTTCGCCGTAAGCTTGAGGCAGGCTCAGACCTTGCTGATCATCAGTGGGACGCTGACGCACTTTATCCGCTGGATTAGAGGCTTTAAATTCGGTGAGCAGGGCATCGAAATATTGGCCAATAATTGCTTTGGCTTCTTCATCTTTACCAAAGTAGCCCAAGGAAGCAGCCCGCATTTCCTGAATCGCCACGATCGTAGCGCTAGTAGAACAAGCTCTTTCAATAATTTCGCGTAAACCACGAGTGTTCACGATCAAAATATTGGGGTCGCCGGCCACGATCGCATAGGTCAGGTAGCGCAGGAACCAACTCATATCTCGCAACGATTTTTGCATGTTGCGAGGGCCATAGCGAGAAACGTTGATCGGCTGAAATCCTACTGGGATTGGGCCGCTGCCGCTGGCGCTAAATAAATTTTGAGCACCGCTAAATAGTCCACCTTTACTTTCAACAAAAGTAATACCACCCAGCTGTGATTTTTTGATACCACTGGCTGTCAGGGACATCGATTCATCGGCTTGATCCGGTTTTTCCAGGAAAGACATGGGCGATCCACCCACAAAAATCCGGTTAGCAGCACGGGAGACAATTAAGTCAGAATTGTCCGTGATAATTTGAGCGATCGCCATCCGACGATTGCCAGAGCTAAAATAACTGGCTAGTTCTTGCAGCTCACCCATTCCTAAGAAACGGTCTTGCTGCTCGGCCTGAGTAATTTTAGAGACCGTTAGAGTTTGATATAGTTGCGGACGGGCAACTGAGCTTCCACCACTCGCTTTAACACTCATTGGATTTTTGATCTCCCAACATAAAATGTATTTCTTTTAAGTTTGATCGTTATTGCAGCTACCCGTACCGCCATGAGGAGTCAGGATGTGAAGCTGTACTTAGCTGCTGGAGCTAAAACGATCTTGATTTTACATAAATGGGTCTAGTAAATTCACTAGTCCCGATAAAAAGAGTTGTCTAGATAAAACTAAACTAACTTTTAGATTAAAACGTTTTCAGTACCCATAGCTTCTTTGTAAAGAAGTGTATCGAAACTGGCGAGTCTAAGCCCTGCAGTTAATCCTAGAGCGGAACCGCTCAAATATTAGGAAAAAGATAAGCTTTGTTACAGTTGGTGAGGCTGGCTCTGATTCTGACTTCTAGTGAACTAGAGCATGTGCCACCAGTGCAGCAAATTCATAGTTCGCAATATCTACTACTAGTGAAATTAATTTAGCGATTTGGCTGCTGACGCTGGGCTTCGTAGAGCAGCAAGGCAGCGGTGATCGAAACATTTAATGATTCTACGCCGGGCTGCATGGGGACTCTTACTACTCGATCGGACTGAGCCAGCAATGCTGATGATAATCCGCTGCCCTCGTTACCGAGTAAGACTAATGTTGGTTTCGTAAAATCAACTTGCCAATAATCTTCTGCCGCATTCATACCCGTAGCGACGACCTGGACACCCTGTTGCTGATATTTTTTGACTACTGCTAGCAGATCATCACTGGTGGCCATGGCCAAGCGAAACCATTGACCCGCAGAAGCTCTTAGTACTTTGGGATGATCTAAGGCCACGCTATCGGTACTGACCCACAGACCATCTACACCGGCAGCGACGGCGGTACGCATGAGGGTGCCGAGATTACCAGGATCTTGCAGTCGATCGATCGCCAGCATCAATTTCCCATTCCAGGGCGGCGAATTTCTAGTTAAACGCGGAGCGATCGCGATCACACCATCGGGATGGACTGTAGTAGCCATCGCCGCTAAAACTTTATCGGTGACTAATTCTCGGCGTTCAGCGATAATATCCTGCCATAGATCCATGTGAGCAGCTTGCCAGTCTGGAGTTGCACAGAGGGTATGCAGCGGATAATTAGTAGAAGCTGCTTCTTGGATTAAATGCGTCCCTTCTAGCAAAAATAACTGCACTTGCTGTCTTTCTTTGGCATTGTGTAGCCGTCGGATTTGTTTGACAAGACGATTCTGAGTACTAGTCAAAAGTGGTCTATCACCAGATTCCGAATCGATCATTCCTGATACTTCTTAAATACGAGCGTGACGTTATGGCCACCAAACCCGAAAGAGTTGGACATCGCGACATTAATAGGCATTGACCGGGCTTTATGCGGCACATAATCCAAATCACATTCTGGA
>JAGVCD010000410.1 GCA_020059425.1 Chamaesiphon sp.
AGAAGAACAATTAGGTGCCAATCATCCCGATACCGCTACCAGCTTGAATAACTTGGCTGAATTGTATCGAGTAACAGGCAGATATGCAGAAGCAGAGCCTTTGTACCTGCGATCGCTAGCCATCACTGAAGAACAACTAGGAGAAAATCATCCAGATACCGCCAATAGCTTGAATAACTTGGCTAATTTGTATCGAGCAACGGGCAGATACGCAGAAGCTGAGCCATTGCATGTGAGAGCTTTACAAATTTGCGAGCAATCTTTAGGAATAGGGCATCCAACTACTATGGATATTCGAGGTAATTATGCCCAATGTCTACGTCGTGGTAAATGAAATAATCTCAATCGATTCAGATTAAAAACCACATCAATGATTTACTAAATAATCTGATTTCTTTGAGACAAGGTCAAGCTGCTCTGGTGAGATCTAGGTGATTTTGGATGCATCAGAACTTACAGACTGATGCTGTTTTAAGTGGACAAATTTTTTCACCTATTTGATTTTCTGCAAGATAGAGTTCAGTCAAGTTAACTAAACCAACGAATGGTTTCACATCACTAATTTGATTCTTCATCAGACTGAGAGTCTTTAATTTGATTAGACCAGCCAATGGTTTTATATTAGTAATTTTATTTCCACTCAAGCCCAGAGAAGTCAATTCAACCATACCGGCTAAAGGCTTTATGTCACTTATTTGATTACCAGTAAGACCGAACGTAGTCAATTTCACCAGGCCAGTCAAGGGCTTAATATCTCTTATTTGGTTTCTCATGAGCCAGAGAGAAGTTAAGTTAGTCAAACCAGCTAGTGGTTTCACATTAGTAATTTTATTTTCACTCAAACCCAAAGTCGTCAATTTGTTTAAGGCCATCAGGGGCTGCACATCAACAATTTTGTTACGGCTAAGACCGAGAACGGTCAAGCTATCCAAACTTGCTAACGGCCTTGTCTCAATAATCTGATTACTAATGAGATCAAGCTTGGTCAATTGCTGGAGGCTGGCTAATGGTCTAAGATCGCTGATTTGATTTTCACTGAGACCGAGATCTGTCAATGTATTTAAAGTAGCTAGTGGTTTGATGTTATTAATTCTATTTTTGCTGAGATTGAGAACAGATAATTTAACGAAGCTAGCCAATGGATTTACGTCACTTATTTGATTTCCGTTCAGACTAAGAGCCGTCAAACCATGCAAAGTTACCAAGGGGCGGATATCGCTGATTTGATTTTTACTAAGATCGAGTTTAGTTAAATTACTCAAACTAGCTAAGGGCTGCAAATCAATGATTTGATTGTTACTGAGATCGAGAATAGTCAAAGCTCTTAGTCTGGAATCTGCCACCCGGCAATCATCAGTCATAGTTTTTTTGAGTAGTACTTCGATCGTTTTGGCGGTGGTCACTGGCAGTGATCTTTTTTCCTGACACCATTTATCAAAATTCTTGACCAGACTGGGCTGTCTTGGTACTGCCTTGACGGCCATTGCCGATATTAATATTCCTATAATGATGGTGACTTTGGAAATTATTAGCATTGCTGGCATCTGAATGGTGTTGTTAAAATTCGACGTTCAAGTTTCTGACCAGAGAATACTATTAAGGAGAAATCAGGGTTTCCACTATCTATTTGAAAAACTTGAACAGCAAGTATTAATAATAATTCTGTTGAGACAAATTTTAACGCTTAAGGTCCAGTCCTTTTTCGCATCCGGTTTATCTAGACAGGCAGGAATACCCCCATCAGAGCGGTACTCCGATTAGCGGTGGGAGGAGGTCAATCCGCCATAGCATTAAGACTTAAGCGCCAGATCAGATGGTCAAGATGGCTATGGTACTATGGTTATGCTCCTTACTGCCTCAGTGATTCATCACATAAATCATTGATTACTGGCCAGGAGAGGCATTCATACTAGAGATATGATCGATCATCCTTTGGATATACTGCGCACAGAAGAAGACGAACTAGCCTTGCTAGACATCGAAGACTTAGATGTAGAAGAGGACTTAACTAGTCCTCTAGATACCTTGGTCGATGAACCCGTCGTGGCCAAGCCCGATCCAGATGAGATGCTGGCTTTGTTGCAGTCGGTGGAACCAGGACAAAGAATGCTGGCGGCCAGGGCTTTTTGTGAAATTCAAGACAGTCGATCGATCCCCCCCTTAATGGGTTTGATTGCTGATCCTTGTCCACTAATCCGGGTATCGGTAGCCTATGCTCTGGGACGAAATACCAGCCCCGCAGTAGTTTTACCTCTGATTCAACAATTGCAAACCGATTGGAATGGCTATGCTCGCAAAGGTATTGTGTGGGCTTTGGGTAACTGTCATGATCGCCAAACCATTGCCCCCCTCATTCATGCTTTGAAAACCGATATTCCGGCTGTGCGGCTATGGGCAGCTAGCTCTTTGGCTCAAGCAGCGATCCTGGGATATGAAGTGGTCTTAAGCGTGATTCCACCACTAATTGAAGCGATGGTCAATGATCCAATTTCAGCGGTGCGCAGTAACAGTGCTTGGTCGATCGGCAGATTGTGTCGGGAACTTCCTTCCAATGTGGTCTATGCCACCGCCGTGGATGCCCTGATCGAAGTGGTTGCCGAAGATGCTGATTTGGGAGTCCGCGCCGATGCCAAGTCTGCTTTATTAAAACTGGGCGATCCGCGCGGGATGCAAATCATTGAAGCTCTCGAACAACTAGAGAGTCAGTAAAGATTTAGCCTGTTCGGCCACTTTTTCATCAGCATCCTGGGCTAGTTGAGTCAGTAAGGCTTGAGCTGCCACACCGCCAATATTTCCTAGAGCCTGAGCTAACCTATAGCGTACTTGCCAGTCCGGGTTGGTCATGGTGGTTTTGAGTAAGTCAATCCCGGCTGGTAATTTCAGTTCGCCGATCGCACCAATCGCGGCTGTTTGGACTAATTCTACCGGCGATTCCAAAGCGATCGCTAGCAAAGGTAAGGCTCTGGGGTCACCCAACTCCCCCAAGGCTGCAATGATACTAAATTGCAACAACCATTCGGTGGTGTTGTGATAGACATCTTCCAAATCTGGGAAGGCTGCTGTGAGTTTTAAGGCTCCGATCGCATCCGCTGCTGCCGCCTTTACATCATATTCTGGATCGTTGTGTAACCGATCTTTTAAGACCTCCAGACTAGCCGCTAAATCTTGATCGCCCAAGGTATCTAACTGACTAACTGCTGCGTACCGCACTCGGGCGTTGTTGTCATAGAGCGGGTTTTGCAGTAACGGAAAACCCACAGCTGGATCAAGTTGCCGGATTTCGTTGACCCCTCGTAATCGATCGCCTAAGTTATCGGAAGCGAGAAGAGTTTGCACAGATTCTGGAGTAATGCTCATGAGATAGATCAAGGAACGGTAATTCTCTTATGAAACCACATTTCTAACAATCGTTAACTGTTTTTGACTCACTTCTGTAACTGGCAATACAGAAAAACATAACAGTATTATTGAATACGAATAAATGTTTTATACGAAGTTGAGTTTAATTGAGTATTAGTTATTTTAATTTCATTTAACTCTCTGAAGTCATTGCTTTTCATTTTGTTCGAGCTTTTTCTGTACTTTTTGATGCAGATTTTTATTTAATTGTTCAAAAGTGTTTTTGGTGGCAGAAATATTGAAATAACTATAAAAAAGCATTATTTTATACGGTTTTAAAGTACTAAAAAAATTAACAATATGCCTATTGATATAGCAATGTTTAACTTTTTAGTGGTTGGAGAATTTCACAGGCATGAGTCAGTTTACCCGTAGAAAATTTATTGTTACCGCTGGCACGGCTGCCGCTGGTAGCGTTTTACTGAATGCTTGTACTAGCGACAATACTGGCAAGCCTAGTGCCGGTGCATCATCAGCCCCTACTAATGGTTTGGAGACGAATAAGGCCAGACTCGGTTTTATTGCCCTAACAGATTCATCACCGTTAATTATTGCCTTGGAGAAAGGCTTATTTAAAAAACACGGCATGACAGAGGTAGAAGTGGTGAAGCAAGCTTCTTGGCCAGTTACCCGAGACAACCTAGAAATTGGTGCGGAGGGTGGCGGCATTGATGGGGCGCATATTTTGTCACCAATTCCCTACATGATGACGATGGGCAAAACTAAGAGTAAACAGCCTGTCCCCATGTCGATCTTGGCACGACTAAATACCAATGGTCAGGC
>JAGVCD010000267.1 GCA_020059425.1 Chamaesiphon sp.
AATTTGAAATTAATTTTAGAGGGCATGTTGGAGTGTCATAATGCTGGTTATTGATCATGTTTTAACTGTTGAAGAAGTGGCTGGAATTTCTCGCAGCCTTAAGGCAGCTGAGTTTGTAGATGGCAAATTAACGGCGGGAATTTATGCCCAAGCCGTTAAAAACAATCAACAGTTGTCAGACGATACGCCTCTAGCTGAGTCTGTGCAAGCAATTATCCACCAGGCACTCGCTCGCAATGCCCTATTTCAGGCCGCAGTGCGCCCCAAAGTAATTCGATCGGCTTTGGTGAGTCGCTATGAAGTAGGCATGGAGTACGGCTGTCATACCGACAACGCCATCATGGGTGAAGCTCATCCGATGCGATCGGATGTATCTTTGACTTTGTTTTTGAGTCCTCCCGATACCTATAATGGGGGTGAACTATCGATCGACACCAGCCTAGGAGAACAAACTTTCAAACTAGCGGCTGGCTCCATGATTGTTTACCCATCTACCGCCCTCCATCAAGTCAAAACCGTTACCAACGGGGTGCGGCTAGCTGCTGTTACCTGGGTGCAAAGCTTTGTCAGAGCAGCATCGGAGCGAGAAATACTATTTGATTTGGATACAGCCCGTCGCTCCATCTATGCTCAATATGGCCGAACAGTTGAGTTTGATTTATTGAGCAAAACCCATGCCAATTTACTGCGAAAATGGGTAGAGCTTTAGTTGCGATCGTCATCACCTAATTCAGAGCCTTATCAAATCATGAACCTCCGCAAACTACACCGTCAGTCAGCACCGATTTTATTCATTCCTTTATTGTTGACCGCCCTCACTGGTGTTGTCTATCGCTTGGGGCGAAGTTGGTTTGATATTCCTGATGGAGTTGCCGATTTCTTGATGATGGTTCATGAAGGTGGTTTTCTCGGCAGGCCATTGGTGCCATTTTATGTGCTGCTCATCGGATTGGGCTTGCTGGGAATGATTGCTACTGGATTGGCCATGCTGAAGTCACAACGTCAAACCGCCCAAAATAAACCTAAACTAGATTTCAGAAGGTTGCATCGCTTCTTGGTGCCGATCACCTTTCTCCCGCTGATCGTGAGTTCTGCCACGGGCATAGGCTACCGTTTGGGTAAGGCTTGGTTTGGTCTACCTAATGATCAAGTGGCTTTCTTACTAAAAATTCACCAGGGCTCCTATTTTGGCCCCGTTTTCCGGGCTTTCTATGTATTATTTGTAGGGGTAGGTTTAATCGGCTTGTTGATCACCGGTATACAGATGATGAATATTTTTCGCAAGGGTAAATCTTCTTCATCCTCCTGATATTTTTAGTTACGCCCTAATACCAACTTACTGGAATCCGGAGAGATAGTGCAGCTCTTCCGCTACATATTTCAAACGCATGAGCTGCGCCGCCATTTCATCATTTGTCCATTTACGGTTAAAACGTTGCCAGCTCCAGCCGATCGCCTGATTAGTTTGGATTTCCCAACGATTCACCACCAGAGTACCGACCGCTCGGGGGCGACATTCCCACTGGTCTCGCCCGGTCAGCAATCCATCAAATCTCCAGACCACTAATCCGGGCTCTCGAACTACCACGGTTCTGCTTAGGTTGAATTGAAACCAAGGTGTTTTCATGATTAAACGGCTATAGCTACCGACAGCTACACTCCATTCACCCACAGGATCACAGCTGTCACTCCGCCAGCGTCGTTGCAAATCTAGCTCGGTGATACATCGATCGATCACCACGGCGCTGGCATTGATTTGGATAGATTGTTCCCAAACCTGTTTAGCCATATTTTTTTAAGATTGGACAGCTTTTTCCACCAGATTAGACCAAGTATTAACTCCTCTTTGGCCAATTTCTTGGACATTAATGGTCTGCTTACAGGCGGTAGGAATATTGAGTAGCTGCACACAGAGTTCAGCCAAATCTTCGCTGCTCACCGAGCCATTAGATGTTTTCTTTAAGTCAAATTCTAGATTCTGGCCACCGGGTCGATCGACCACGGCACCCATTTGCAAAATAGTATAAGGCTTGAAACTACCCGCCACAGGCTGCGCCATATTACCAGTTGTAGTGGTCGATGGCGCCACCACTATTAACTGCGGCAAAATTCGATCACCATAGGCTCCGATCGAGAATAATTCTAGGGCAAAATCACCAGCCCGAAAATTGGGATTGAGATTGCCATCGTACTCAAACTTACTGAGCATGATTTGAAAAGCTGAAATTTTACGGGGATCGATCGGCGGCGCATCAGGCACGGTCTTAGCACGCATCACCGGCACTAAATTGCTAAAGGGAATCCGCAGATTGGTAATATTTCCCATACTGCCATTAGTATCAAAGGAATAGGCATAGCCTAAACCATCCCACTGCTCACCGGGGCGTAAAAATATTTTGTAGCGTTTACCATCACCCCGAATGCGCAAAGAAATTCCTTGATAGTTGCTCAGATCTAGGGCTGGCTCAAAGTTACGAGTCCGAATCGAAGCAAAACCACCAGAGTTTTCAGTGGAAATATTTCCGCTAAAGATCGCACAATTGGCGGACATTTGCAGACCACTAGTACTCACCCCGCCCATTACCACATCATCCACCGCTCCCCAGGTTTGGACGACTAGAGCCTGCGCCATGGTGAAGTCAAAAAGTTCTAAATCGCTGCTGGTAGGCAAGTGCTGATTAGTCAGCTGGATTAAGGCATCTAGTTCTGGTTGGTTAACGCTCTCTGGGCAATAGATCACGGCTCTGACCTTTTGCCAAATATTGCTGGGGATGCTACTCAAAGCCCCACCGACAATTTCTACGCCTTGAGGAAAAAGTTGATGAGCGATCGATAGTTCAGCGGCGGGTACCAATAAGCAGGGCTGATAACCTTTTTGCCACAGTTGTTTAATGACACGTTGACTAAGATGATCGACCCCGCCAATGACCAAAATTGCTTGATTCATAAAATTATGGTGAGGGGTTATAGCTCGTCCTTGTAGCTGATGAAGTTGTTTGAGCAGCGGCACGGCCTCAAAGTAGACCAGGGTTTGCCAGAAGCTGCGTAGATCCCAGGGAGCCATGATTGTTTAGGGGGCTGATGTGCGAGCGCGTGATTCTTAATCTACCGCAAATTGCCCAAAAAAAAAGGAGAGTATGGAACTCTCCTGGGGGCGGTTGCCCTGTTTGCCAGATTGGCCTTGGTCTTTGAGGCGTTTCTTGAGCATTTTCATTTGTTTTTTGACCTGTCTTTGACGGGCGGTGCCGCCTTTGCCTTTGTCGTTGCGACCTTCTTTGCGCGGTGACTCCCAGCGCTTGAGCATTCTAGCCATGGTGTCTAAGGTGTTTTTATGAATCTTCATCATCAATAATAACAAATTCTAGGGGAGTGACCAGCAGGTATTTACCGTACTTCTGGGGGATCGATCTGCACTAATGCCACAGCTAAAGCAGCAAAGTATAATTAGTAGTAGCCCTCTAGCTTTCATGAATATGTTAGAAACTCAACGGCTAGATGTTGTTTTAACTAACAACCAACAATATTTACCACCGAGCAGCGAGTTACCAGACTCCGACGATATTCCTGTGGATAACGAAGATCAGAACTGGATTCCGAATGTATTGTTGATGCTCTTGAAGAACATTTGGGCTGACCGCACCGACTGGTTTTTTGGGGTAGATATGGGTATCTACCACCTCACTGGTAAGAACGTGCGAGTGCCAGTAGTTCCCGATAGTTTCCTGAGTTTAGGTGTAGTTCGGCGCAAAAATGATAAATCCCGCCGCAGTTATGTGTTGTGGGAAGAGGACGATGTCCCACCCATTCTCGCATTGGAAATGGTTTCTTGGACTCCTGGTGGTGAATACGATGAAAAAAAATCCATTTACACTAATCTAGGAGTCCTTTACTACATCGTGTACAATCCAGAATTTTGGCGGCGAGATGGCCATCAACCTCTAGAGGTCTATAAACTTATTGATAATAACTACCAACTACAAATTGGTGAACCGTTTTGGATGCCAGAAGTGGGTCTGGGAATTGGTCGCTGCCCAGAAATTTTCTCAGTTTCTTCAGAAGAAGTTTTATCTTGGTTCAATGAAAAAGGCGATCGATACTTGCGCTCGGAGGAAAGAGAAATTCAAGCCCAATCGATTGCCGTTCAAGCCCAAGAAGAAGCGGCTCAGGCTAAACAAAGGATAGAAAAACTAGCCGCTAAGCTACAGGAACTAGGCATTGATCCTAATAATCTAGAATAGTTTTAGCAATTGAATTAGCCATCTAGTAGTAATTTTTAAGCATCTTTCGATCGACCAATTTCCGCGATCGTATACAAAGGACGACCTTTTACTTCTTCATAAATCCGCCCAATATATTCCCCCAAAATACCAATACTCACTAGTTGCACCGCCCCC
>JAGVCD010000040.1 GCA_020059425.1 Chamaesiphon sp.
TATTCTTAGTGGCGGGTTGGACTTTCTTGACGGGTGGTCTTTTGACTTTTACTTTGGATTTTTTGATGGTCTGCCGAGCTAGCAATGGTTGTTTCAACTGCGCCGCCGGTTGATTGGCCATGACAACAGCGTTTAAGTCTATCTTGGTCGCACTGGTTTCTAGCCCTGCCCCATTTGGGTCAGAAGCCGCCATGGCTGAGTTGATATTACCCGCAGAGGCAAATATCCCGACAAATATCAGTTTGGAATACAGTTTCATGACTTCAATAAACTCGACGTGGGCATTGCAATAGGAATAATCCATCTAAGGCACTAGACCTTAGGATAGTCGATCGTGTTCCGATCAAGCTATCGCGGATACAGTTTAGGAGCTGGAAAAATGCTACCAAAAACAATCAGTAAATTGTCTACAGTTGAGACTGGATGAGCTTTAGTACTTGCTGATAAGCATTTTCTACTTGACCCAGATCCTGACGGAAACGGTCCTTGTCTAAAACACGCTTGATGGGATCTGGTTCGTCGGTCAGCCATAACCGACAGCTATCCGGGCTGATTTCGTCAGCGAGCAAAATATTATTAAACCGATCGATCCCAAATTCAATTTTAAAATCAACCAGAGTAATGCCACATTGACCAAAAAAGTTCTGAAGGATGTGGTTAATCTGCCGAGCTTTTTGTTGTAATGCAGTAACTTGATCAGCAGTGGCAATGTTCATTAGGGTGAGCCTGTCGATCGTCAGGAGCGGATCGCCTAAAGCGTCGTCTTTATAGAAAAATTCTACCAATGGCTGGGGCAAAACCTGACCCAGAGTGAGATTGGTTTGTTTACAAAGGCTGCCAGCGGCAATGTTGCGGACAACTACTTCTAAAGGAATGATAGTAACGGCCTTCACCAACATTTCTCGCTGGCTAGGGGTACTAATTAAGTGGGTCGCAATCCCTTGCTGCTCGATCAGTTGGAACAGATAGGTGGTGATTTGGCAGTTAATCGCGCCTTTATCGATGATCGTGCCCTTTTTTTGGGCGTTAAAGGCGGTGGCATCGTCTTTAAAATAAGTCCGTAAGATATGGGGGTCTGCGGTGGCATAAAGGATCTTAGCTTTGCCTTCGTAGAGCGGAGTGATGTCGGACATGGAAAAAACTTAGTAATTACGCCACCAAATTTTATCAGCTACGGGTGGGCACCTATCCTCGTTTTTGTCGAAACCAATCCTGCAGCTGCTGCCGGGTTGTCTCTACCCCGATTCCCGCCACCACCGCCAACCGATGATTACTACATTCACTATCGGGAATATTGAAGATCGATCGCACTGCTCCAGCTTTGGAATCATCAGCGCCATAAACCAACAAACCTAACCGGGCGGCGACGATCGCCCCGGCACACATCGGACAGGGTTCCAAGGTTACAAACAACGCACAATCATTCAAATGCCAGTTACCCAAAACTTGACCCGCCCGCCGCAGAGCAATCACCTCGGCATGAGCCGTTGGATCATGATCCCGTTCCCGCCGATTTTCACCAGTGGCAATTACTTCTCCTTGCCTATTTACCACCAACGCCCCCACCGGTACCTCTCCGGCTTGACCAGCGCTAGCGGCCAGTTCGATCGCTTGCTGCATGTATGCCTGCTGCTGCGCCACCGGAAACCGAGCGAACCAGTACTCTAAAGTCGTCCGGATCTTCACAACTGCTCACTTCTGGCCAGCCACCACTTACTCAGCCACTGCCCCAAGCCACTAATTAGTGCTCCGCCCATCAAAATACTGATGGCGGGCATAAAAACTGGCTCCCATAGGCTTCGCCAGAGGTCAAACCCCAAATCAATATGGTTCGCTTGACCAAGTAAGCCCACCACAAACCAAGCAAAGACAGCCAACACAAAGAATACATTGGCAGTTAAAAATAGATTGATTACATTCCAGACTTTATCTTTCATTTTGGTGGAGACTTACTCAAATTTGGTAGAGAACGACAACAATAGCGACTTTTCTCATATCATTTATGATGCTAGCACGCGATTTTATGGGGCTTTCAAGACCCGTTATTTAAATAAATAATCTATGGTTTGGTTAAACTTTATTGCGATCGGACTGATGGCTATCGGTCTATATTTTGGTTTTTGGTGGATCGCTCTCGGTGGCTGCCTTTTGGCACTATTACTTTCTCTGCCCGTAATTGGGCTGGCGATTCAGCAGGAATACGTTGAAGTCCTAAACCCCGCTCAACGTCGCCAAGCCAATGCTGTCATCAACACCCTCGTTGCTTTCGTCGTGCTGGCCAAGATCACAGGGGTTATTGATGGTATTAGCCTCTGGTCTAAAACCATTCCCTGGGAGGTCGCTGGTAGTCTAGCTGAATGGACAGGAGCTTTTGGCCAAGTTTTGATTGCGGTGTTAGCTGTATATATTGCTTGGCGGCAGTATGTGATTTCGCGGGATTTAACGATCGAACAAAACCGCCTCACCACTCAGCAAAATATTTTGACCCAGCAGCAGACGATCGATACTTATTTTCAGGGTATTTCCGATCTAGCTCTAGATGATGAAGGCTTTTTAGAAGATTGGCCGCAAGAGCAAGCTTTCGCCATCGGACGGACTGCTGCCCTGATGAGCAGTATTGATGCCAATGGCAAAGCCAAGGTGCTGCGGTTTTTGTCTCAGTCCAAATTAATTACTCCCTTAAAGCGCGATCGACGGTTAGGCCGACCCATGTTAGATGGCGATGGCGGCTATGCCGAAGATCGCGCCCATGGTGACCGGGTGATTGACTTAGGGGTCATCTTGGCTGGAGCCGATCTCTCCCATACCGATCTACGCTGGACAGA
>JAGVCD010000107.1 GCA_020059425.1 Chamaesiphon sp.
AATTTTTAGTCGGTTTTGTATTGGCAAATGAATTATGGTCAGGTATTGGCTGCATAATTAGGATTGATCACCCGATATTTTAAGATCATGCCACCAGAAGAAACCCTCACAACCGTTTCACCCAAATTAACTTTTGGCACTAAAATGGCCTATGGCGCTGGGGATATGGGAGCCGCGATTACAGCGATGTTGTTATTGTCCTCTCTTTCGCCTTTTTTAACCAATGTGGCACATCTCCAACCCGGCTTAGCCGGTCAAAGTCAGCTCATCGGTAAAATTTGGGATGCGGTTAATGATCCGATCGTCGGCATGATGAGTGACCGGGGCAATTTGTTTGGCGAAAAAATCAAGCAGCGCTGGGGTAGACGATACCCCTGGATGTTAGCGGGAGCTATTCCTTTTGGCTTATTCTTCTTTTTACAATGGCTAGTACCCTTCGGCGCAGAAAATCAATGGGGCTTATTTGCTTTTTATACGCTCATTTCAATTTTGTTCAATACTTTTTTTACGGTGGTAAATCTACCATATACCGCATTGACAGCTGAGTTGACCAAGGATTATGACGAACGTACTAGCCTCAGTAGCTTTCGCTTTACCTTTTCGATCGGTGGCAGCATTTTAGCTTTACTAATTGCCAGAGCTGCTTTTGAAGTGAAGATTTCAACAGCTCAGCAATATTTGCTAGCAGGCGGTATTTGCGCGGTAATTTCGGTATTACCGTTATTTTGGGCAGTGTTCGGTACTCGCCGACAGGCTAATTTAAAGACAGAAGAAGAAACGGCAGCAGTAACAGCAACGATGGGTTGGCGAGAACAAATACGATCAACCTGGGCAAATAAACCTTTTTTATATGTAATTGGCATTTATTTAGCTTCCTGGTTCAGTTTACAACTAACAGCAGCGGTGATTCCTTATTTTGTAGTGAACTACATGCAGTTAACCGACAAAGACTGGCCCATGGTGACGCTAGCGGTGCAGGGTACGGCTTTGGCAATGCTGTCGGTATGGAGCAATCTCTGCCAGAAGCTGGGCAAAAAAACGGTGTATTTTTTGGGTACTAGTGTCTGGATTGTGGCTCAAGGGGGACTGTTTTTGCTACAACCCGGTCAAGTTATTTGGATGTACGTATTAGCAGTGATGGCTGGCATCGGCGTATCTACAGCATATTTAATTCCTTGGTCGATGTTGCCAGATGTAATTGAGCTAGATGAGCTAAATACTGGTCAGCGGCGAGAAGGCTTTTTCTATAGTTTTATGGTGTTCACTCAAAAAATTTGTTTGGGTATTGCTGTTGCACTGGTGCTGCAAAGCCTAGAGTGGACAGGTTACAAACCTCCTGTGAATGACATACCCCAGATGCAACTACCAGGGGTCTTAACCGCAATTCGCTGGTCGATCGGACCTATTCCTACCTTGTCTCTGATTGGTGGTTTGATCTGCGCCTACTTTTACCCCATTACCAAGGAACGGCACCAACAAATTTTGCTTGAGCTAGCCGATCGTCGGGAAAATAAAAGTTAAAGCTATGCAAAGAGCAAAACTACGGAAAATTCACAGTGAATCTAGCTTAATAGAGATAGTTTGAATTCTAAAAATACCTCACAGCAAGGATTCTAAGACTTCGTCGGAAGAGTTAGGTCAGAGACAGGTTTGCCTTTGATTTTAATTACTTTAGCTGGGTTCCCAACTACCGTGGCAAAATCTGGGATATCTCTAATTACTACAGCCCCAGCTCCGATCGTACACCACTGTCCAATCCGAATTGAGGGAATAACCACCGCGCCCGCTCCAATGTGGGTGCCTTCTCCCACCTGTACATGCCCACACAAAGTGGCATGGGGTGAAATATGCGCATAGTCACCAATCACATTGTCATGATCAATACTGGCCGCTGTATTTACTAATACGTGTTTACCAATTACTGTAGACGATTGGACGATGGCACCGTGCAAAATTACAGTACCATCTCCGATAGAAGCTTTCGGCGAAATAATAGCTGTCCCATGAATAGCTTTACCATAGGTGGCTTTAACATAGGTCGCTGTGATCCGGCGAGCCAGTTCAGCTCGTCTAGTATTGTTACCCACACTAATGATTAATGGCGCATCTAATTCCGGAAAACTGTTATTCACAAAGTCAAGTACAGAATTAATTCCAATTCCTTGCAGTTTAGCATTTGCTGGTTGATCGTCAAATATCCCTACCACTGTAATGTTTAGACTGTCAAGAATATCCGTGACGACCCTGGAGTGACCTCCCGCGCCATATAAATACATTGATGTAATTTCTGTGTTCATCGGCTTGTCAACGTAATATTCCAGGAAGTATTATAAATATAAATGTATGTGCGATGGAGACTGGGCGGGGATTAAAAGTAAATTTACTTGTTAAATATTTTTTTATTATTTCCCTGGATTTATAGGTTGTTATCATGTAGATATATATTGTGGTCGTGATAGTCTCTAAATTTGAGTTTACCCAAGTCTGCGATAACAAATATCAAACTTTCTGTGTGACATCTGAAATATGCAAAACTCTAGCATAACTATAAATCCTCTGTCGAGAGTTCAACTCCATGAGCAGTCTGTAGACAATCAATGTGACATTGCAATTATTGGGGCGGGGATATCTTGCTCTTACACCGTAATTCACTACATATCTTTACTGCTCCAGCGATCCCCCCGTCAACGAGTGAAGCTAGTGGTAATTGATAAGGCTGGTGAGTTTTGGACTGGTATTCCTTATGGAAATCGCTCTGGCCAACAGTCTTTAATTATTTCTTCGTTACAAGAATTTTTTCCGCAGCCAGAATTAGATAATTTTAAAGAGTGGCTCAACCGAAATTACAGGGAAGTATTTGATACCCCAGATCGTCAAGCTGGTCTACTGGTAAGCCAGTGGCAAGAGCGATATGCTGCTGATATGTCGGCGGGTTGTTGGAATGAGCTATTTATTCCGCGCTATACGGTCGGGCTATACCTGAAAGAACGGATCGATCGACTATTACAAGCGGCGCAAGATTTGGTGGAATGCCACTTGGTAGCAGCGGAGGCGATCGACATTCAAGCAATGGGCGATCAGTATCAGATTGAAATGGCAACTGAAGGTCAGCCCCAGTCTTTTTTGACGGCCAAAAAAGTGATTTTGGCGATGGGTAGCCCGCCCAATAAGGTAAATCAATTGGCTCCTGATGCGTTGCGGGGTGATACGTTCTGTTATATCGAGAATATGTATGAACCAACTCAATCTTTTAATATCGAGCGAATTGGCCAGATTTTAAAAAAATCTGCTGATCCCCAGCAAAATCAAGTAGTAATTGTCGGGTCTAATGCCAGTGCCCTAGAAACTATTTATAGTTTGAACAATCACCCTGAAACTTGTCGAGCGATCGGCAAGTTAATTGTTATTTCTCCGAATGCTTCTTTTCCGCACCGGATTTGTCCGGCGACTACTACCGATCGCTACCAACCTCAATCCCTGCAAACCCTGTTGCAATCTTCGGAGCCAACCGCCAAACAGATGTTAATAGCTGTTCAAGAAGATGTTGATCGGGCCTTGGCTCAACAGGAGACCGTAGGTAGCACTTATGCCATAATTTCTAAAAGTATTATTGATGTTTTGCAGCGACTTTCCCCAGATGAACAAAAACTATTTGTAATCAAATATGGGGTCGAAATTGGGAAGTTTCAACGTCGGGCAGGTAATGATTACCTAAACGTGTTCGAGCATTTAATGAGTATTGGTAAACTGGAGTTTATTAAAGGTAAGTTGACCCAGACTTATTCATTAAATGACCAAGAACAGAGCTTTGAATTTATTGATGCTAATCAGCAAGAACAACAGTTTCCGACAGCTGTTCAGGTATTGATAAATTGCGCTGGTTCCCAAGATTTGATGGCATCATCATCACCGCTAATTAATAATTTAATCCAGCGAGGTATTGCGATTCCTAATGATTCTAATTACGGTTTTTTAGTTAATGAAAACTTTGAAATAAATAATAATTTTTATTTGATGGGTCCATTAGTGGCCGGAAATATTAATAGTAAGTTCAAGGTCTGGCATGCCGAAAGCTGTGCTCGTATTATTAACTTATCTCAGCAATTAGCCGCAGTCTTGGCAACTGATAGCGCTTCTGGATCGGATGCAACACTGATATGCGATTCTAATTCAGGCTACGAATTAATTCACCATACTCAAAAGCGCGATCAGTTTCTAAAAAAAATAGTTAATACTTAATACGTGGATCAATCCAAGCATTTATCAAGTCAATTATAATGCTGGCAAACACCACAATTGTTGCAAAGAAGACCATAATACCTTGAATAGTTGGGTAGTCCCGGGCGGCGATCGCTTCATATAAGCGTCCGGCTAAACCAGGCCAGGAGAAAGTCACCTCGGTCAGTACGGCTCCTCCCAACAGCGAAGCAGTGGTTAAACCTAACAC
>JAGVCD010000142.1 GCA_020059425.1 Chamaesiphon sp.
ATTAATCCAGATTCTAGTATCGGAAAGGCTAAAACGCTTACCTTTTGCTCCTGCCGTTAGCAAAAATAAAGCCATTTCAGCTAATCCTGTCTGACTATTGTTGCTGAGTCATTAAGGTGGCTCATGGTAATATTGACGATGACATAATTTTATTAGTGTTTTCTCTTTACGAACTTTACGAACACGCTGATATTCACATTTTATTCATCACATGAACTCTTTGAGAAATCGTACTTTAGGCATTTTTAACAATGCTGGGCAATAACTTTTTGGTAATAGTCTTGCAATTGCTGGGTCGCAGCACTCCAACTCCATCGCTCTGCTTCTAACCTAGCTTGTCGGCGCAACTTTTCCCGATGGTATGGATCAGCTAACAGTTTTTGAGTGGCCATAATCGATCCCTGTTCATCTAATGGATCAAAAAGATAACCATTTTCACCATCAGTCACAATATCGGGAATCCCCCCCGATCTAGCTGCCACCACTGGGCAACCAGCGGCCATCGCTTCCAGTAAAACTAAGCCCAGTGTTTCGGTACGAGACGGAAAAACAAAAGCATCCGCCGAAGCGTAAGCGCTAGCCAGTTCTTTTCCTTGCAGATAACCCACAAAATGAGTATTAGTACCAGCAAAATCGGCTTGTAATTGCTGCCGATGGGGTCCATCACCCACTATTGCCAGTCGGGCATGGGGCATGGCTGTCAGAATTGGTTTTAGTCGATCGATCTCTTTTTCCGCCCCCAGCCTACCCACGTATAACAGCAATGGCGCGGTGGAATGACCTTGACTCAATTGATCGCGCATTTGATCATTTGCGAGGCTCGGATGATAAGATTCCGTGTCTACACCCCTTTGCCAGAGAGCGGTGCCCAAAATACCGTGGGCATCTAATTCTTTAACCATGACTGTTGAAGTACAAAGATTGATGGCTGCTTGGTTATGGCCAAGCTTCAGCAGCTCCCACAATAGCCCTTCGCACCAGCCAAAGCCATAGTATTGAATATATTTGGGCAGGTGGGTATGGTAAGAGGCGATTAGGGGCAGATTGAGTTGCTTGGCAAAAAAAATCCCCGCCAAACCTAATACAGCAGGATTTACTACATGGATAATATCTGGTTGAAAATGTTCGATCGTCTTGCCGATCGAAGGTCTGGGTAAAGCCATTTTCAATTCTGGGTAAAACGGCGAAGGAAAAGCGGGTACTCCGCTAATGATCGCCCCCTGATATTCTTGCAGTCCACCTTCTGGGCAAAACAACATCACCTGATGGCCATTGCGTTGTAAATGTTCGATCGTGTGGCGCAAACGGGTGACAATGCCGTCCACTTTGGGCAGAAAAGTTTCGGTAAATAGGGCAATGCGCATAGAGTCTCATAGACACTTTGTTTACAAGGTATCAGATGTTGGCGTAATATCCCCATTGCTTTTTAGGATGGTTGTTAAGCACAATAGGTATTATTTACATTTTTACTTAATCATTATTATGGCCGCAGGTGCTCATCTTTATCTCTACCGCAGTTTTAACGGTATGCCTTATATTCATCATGGTATTGACTGCGGCGATGGTACAGTTATTCACTATCAAGGTAAGCTGAAAAACAGCGCTGTAACCCGAGTTGGCCTGGATCACTTTTTTGGCGAAACTCTACATGTAAAGGAATATGGTAAATCAGATGAAGCTGAAGTGGTTATTCAAAGAGCCGAAAGTAGATTGGGTGAAAGTGGCTATAACGTCTTTGGCAATAACTGTGAACATTTTGCCTATTGGTGTAAAACAGGTCTTTCCTACAGCGAACAAATTAGGAATATGCAAGTAGCTGCTACTGGCTTAGCCAGTGTGGGGGTCGGTGCGATCGCCGCTCGCGTTGCAGCTGAAGGAATGCGACTTGGTTCCGGTATGTTGGGATTGGGAGGATTAGTGAGTGGTTTTACAACCGATATTGTGATGGGTGAAATTCTGTCAGACAGCGAATTTTTGACGGACGAAGAACGAGCTATCCGGCAAAATGCTCGCAATGCTGGTCAAGTAGCCACCACGGTGGGCAGTATTGCTGGCGGTATGACCGCTGGATTAGTTGGGGGTGGCTTAGGATTAGCTGCTGCTGTAGTAACACCTGCCTTGCTAGGAGTTGGGATTGCGACTGGAACCTACTATCTACTCCAGACTCAAAACGAAGAATTAGCCTAAGCCGCAAAATTAATTATTTTTTAAAAAGTAATTCGTTTGGCAATACACATAATTGATTGTGCTCCCTCTGGTGTATCTGGATTTATTCTAGACAATCTCTGTGCTAGACGCCTTTTCCAAGACATTTTTCCAATTTTCCCTTCTAATACCTCAGCACCCAGATCATGATTATGAGGAAATACTTTTACTTCAAAGCCAAGAGGTTTAAGGACTTCATAATAAACTGCTGGTGTAATTCCATCTCCAGACTTTTGATTATGGGTTTCCGTCGCTTGTCTGACGTTTCGATATTCTAGAGAGAGATAATATTCGCTGCGGATCATCCGATAGATAAAAAACCGAATTTCTCGTATAAATAAACCGCATCCATAAAGATTCAGTGCCGTGCTTTGGGGATCTAGATCAGTCACTAGCAAGCCACCAGGCTTAACTAATCGGGCGGCTTCTGCCAAAACTTTAGGCATATCATCACAATGATGAATAGTAGCATTAGCAACTACCAAGTCAGCACAGCTATCAGCCAGCGGAAGATGATGTGCATCGGCTAGTAGAGGAATATAGCCGACTTGTTCAGCCATCTTTAGTGCCCCAGGTGAGATGTCGATCGCAATAAGTGTTTTTGGGGAGCCTCCAATAGTTGCAAATAAGTTACCAGGGCCAGAACCAATATCGACAATAACTTTACCATTCCAGCTCCCGGTAGCCGCTAGCCAGCGGTCTCGAAATATATCATGGCGATGACTCGTTTCAAAATATTCCTTACCCCATATTGGATGGCCAAAAAAATAGCTATTCGCTTCCATTGAGGGCGTGAAAATAGGGATTTTACAAGCTGGAAGATTTTG
>JAGVCD010000185.1 GCA_020059425.1 Chamaesiphon sp.
ATGTACACCACTATCGGTGCGGCCAGCACCATGGACTTGAACGGGCTGCTTGAGAACACTGGTGAGGACATTCTCAATTTCTCCTTGCACACTCCGCTGCTGAGGTTGGCGTTGCCAGCCGTGGAAATGAGTCCCGACATATTGAATTGCTAGAGCAACACGCTGTTGATCGCCAGTAGCTGGAATCACCAAGGAATCAGCCACAGACTTACATCAACTCGATGATGGCCATTTCGGAGTTGTCACCACGGCGACGCATAGTAGTCGTGATTTTGGTGTAACCACCTTTCCGATCAGCATAACGAGTAGGAGCACTCTCAAATAATCTATGAACTAAATCTTTGTCATAGATATAGCCCATCGCCATCCGGCGATCAGCAAGAGTACCAGATTTAGCCAAAGTGATCATCCGCTCGGCCTCCGATCGCATGGCTTTTGCTCTAATCTTGGTGGTAGTAATTCGACCGTGGCGAATCAGCTCAGTGGTTAGAGAACGCAGCAGAGCTTTTCTTTGGTCGGCTGGTTTGCCCAGCATGGGCACGCGGCAACCGTGGCGCATTGGTTTTCTCCTAGAACAAATAAAACGAAAATTGGCTGGAGCTATTCCAGCCCGTTGACTTAACCCTTGGGGGTTTTGTCGTGAGGTAGCATAATGCCCAAACGACGCTGCAGGGCTTCAATCACTTCTTCTGCCGATTTCTGGCCAAAGTTTTTGATTTCCAATAGGTCCTCTTGGGTATAACCCATTAAGTCCGAAACGGAATTAATCTGTGCTCGTTTGAGACAGTTGTAAGCCCGTACTGACAAATTGAGCTCCTCGATCGGTACCTGGCTAGCAGGATCTTCTTCGGAGGTAAACTCTTCAGGAAACGCCTCTAGACTAATGTCTTTGAGAGGATTGAGCAGATCTACCAAGATTTTGGCAGACTCACTTAAAGATTCTTGGGGAGTAATACTGCCGTCAGTCCAGATCTCTAAAATCAAACGATCCTTTTCTGGACAGCCATCCACTCGTACATCTTCTACCAGATAGTTCACCTTCAGCACTGGCATGAACACTGCATCAATTTGCAGCAAATCCATAGCCAGACCCTGTTCGCGGAACTTATCTACAGAACGATAACCTTTGCCGCGCTCAATCCGAAACTCCATCTCCAGCTTGCCACCTTCCGCAACAGTAGCGACATACTGGTTATGGTCTACAGCCTCCACCTCGGATGGCAACTCGAACATACCGGCAGTCACCCGTGCTGGGCCAGTCACATTCAGACGACCAATTTGGGGCTGAGAGGTATGACTCTTGAGCACAACTTCTTTCATGTTTAGAAGTAGTTCCAAGACATCTTGGCGAACCCCAACCAGAGTAGCAAACTCATGATTGACTGTCGTAAACTTGGTTTCGCCTTTTTCGCCACGAATATTTTCCGAGCGCACCAAACCAGCAATACGTACTGCTGTGATGGCAGTACCTTCCAAGTTGGATAACAACACACGGCGCAGAGCGTTACCGATCGTAGTACCTTGACCACGATCTAAAGCCTCTAGCACGAATTTGCTGTACTGAGTTTGATTAGGTTCGGACTTAGACTCGACACATTCGATCTGAAACTGCATTACCAGTGACCTCCATTAAGCAGTTTGTACAAATACCACCAGCTCTAAACCCGTCGCCGCTTGGGTGAACGACAGCCATTATGAGGAACTGGGGTCACATCGCGGATCAAAGTGATTTCCAAGCCTGCGCCTTGCAGAGCACGAATCGCAGTCTCTCGACCGGAGCCAGGGCCGCTGACCATGACTTCAATTTGGCGCATTCCTTGATCCATCGCTCTTTTTGCTGCGCTTTCTGAAGCGGTTTGAGCAGCAAAAGGAGTGCCTTTTTTGGCTCCTTTAAAGCCGCTAGCACCACTTGATGACCAAGAAATCACATCGCCATTGTTATCGGCGATGGTAATGATTGTATTGTTGAAGGTAGAGCTAATGTAAGCAACGCCATTGGGCACATTGCGTTTTTGCTTTTTACTACCAGTTTTTTTACCGGGTTGTCGAGCCATAGTCAGTACTAAATAATTTAGCTAGGTGATCGATTTTAAGTTTCAACTGAGAAATTTATCAAGAGTCGAGTCGGATTGATTAAGATTGCCCATTCACAGCTAACGGCCAATAGACCTAGAGGGTACTACTGACCAGCAAAAGCTATTCATAAAACTATCTACTTCTTGCCGGGTGCTTTCTTCTTACCAGCAACTGTCGCCCGCCGACCACGTCTGGTACGTGCGTTGGTACGAGTCCGTTGACCACGTACAGGTAGACCCATACGATGACGGCGACCACGATATGTGCCGATGTCGGCTAATCGCTTAATATTCATCTGTTCCCAGCGCCTGAGGTCACCCTCAATCTGGTAGTCTTTTTCTACGGTTTCCCGTAAGACGGAAACATCAGCTTCGCTGAGGTCTTTAACGCGAGTGTCTGGGTTTACCCCAGTCTTAGCTAAGACTTGATGCGATCTGGTTAGACCGATTCCGTAGATGTATGTGAGACCAATTTCGATCCGCTTGTCGCGGGGCAGGTCTACACCAGCTATCCGTGCCACACTTTTTTCTCCCTATCGAGTTTACCGACTGAATTGAACATAAAACGACTAAAGGTAGTTTACCAATTTGGTAAACTATCCTTGGCGCTGTTTATGCTTGGGGTTGGTACAGATGACCATTACCCGGCCACGTCGTTTGATGACGCGACATTTTTCACATATCTTTTTAACTGAGGCTCTGACTTTCATGCCAAATGGGGGCAATAGTGCAAGTTTTACATTATAGCGAAAAAAGAAGGACATGTAAACTGCTTACATGCCAAACGTCGCTCTTTGGAAACTGTTTAACGACCCTTATTCCTGAGACGGTAGGTAATCCGTCCCTTACTAAGGTCGTAAGGAGTTAGCTCCACCTTGACCCGATCGCCTTGTAGAATCTTGATATAATTCCGACGAATCTTACCGGAAATATGCGCCAAGACATTAAAGCCATTATCTAAATCTACCCGGAACATGGCGTTGGGCAATGATTCCATCACAGTCCCTTCCATCTCAATCAAATCTTGCTTAGACAAGTGTTAAATACCTCAAATTGAACAAAATTAATACAGTAGCCACCAATGCTTGACTTCATTCTAGCAAACAAAATTGCCGCCATTGACAGACGGCAATTAAGGATGTATTGAATAAACTTCACTTTAGAGCTGCTTTGAGAGCGCTGGCAACTAGTTTCAGATCTTGGTTACCATTTACTTGGCGCATACGTTGTTGCTTTTGATAAAAAGCAATCAGCGGCGATGTTTGCTGATGATAGATTACCAACCGCTTGCGAATGACATCAGCATTATCATCAGCACGTCCGCGCAATAGCAATCTTTCTACCAAAATATCGTCGGGGACGAATAGTTCTAGAGCGGCATAGTCTTGCTGCTTGATTTCTATTAATAGTTGATCGAGAAATTCTGCCTGGGCAGCATTGCGCGGAAAACCATCTAGAATCCAACCAGTTACGGCATCTGCTTGGGCTAGGCGATCGCGAATCAAGTCCAGAATCAATGAGTCTGGGACTAGATCGCCAGCATCCATATAGCTTTTAGCTTTGAGACCCAACTCAGTTTGGTCTTTGACAGCAGCCCGCAAAATATCACCCGTAGAAATATGTGGAATTTGCAGGCTTTCCGCCAAAATTTGAGCTTGAGTGCCTTTTCCAGCTCCAGGTGCTCCAATGAAAATCAATCTAGTCATAGGCTCTACTGTTTCACCATCCCTTCATAACGTTGGGAGATGACATAGGTTTGGACTTGCTTAGCCGTTTCGATCGCCACCCCTACCAAAATTAGCAGAGATGTTGCCCCGAAACCCTGGAAAGTAGTCACACCTAAGGCACTTTCAATCACAGTAGGAATAATTGCTACTGCGCCCAAAAACAATGAACCGAGTAGAGTCAGGCGGTTCAAAACACTTTCGATATACTTACTTGTAGCTTGACCAGGCCGAACACCCGGAATACTCGCCCCCATTTTCTTGAGGTTTTGAGCCATATCTACCGGGTTAACTACCAAAGTAGAATAGAAATAACTAAAAAAGACAATCAACAGCACATAAACTGATGTATAAATCCAGGGTGTCGAACCAGTTGGATTCATCGCATTGGATGCGGTGTTTAGGGCAGTGTGAATAGTATTTACGATGGGGTTGGTAGCAGCTGGACCAGCAGTAGCACCAGCGAGAGCCTGCGGCAACACCAGTACAGAGGAGGCGAAAATAATGGGCATCACACCACCTTGATTGAGTCGCAGCGGCAAATAACTAGTGCGCTCCCGGTACAAACGCCGTCCGACTTGGCGCTTGGCCGAGATAATCGGAATTTGACGGGCACCTTCTTGCACAAAAACGATGCAGACTGTCATCACCACGAACACTGCTATCAGGGCACCAGCACGAATCAGAATCTGATTGTCACCAGTACTGGCTAACTCAAAAGTTTTTTGCAAAGATTGCGGGAAAACAGCCACAATGTTGATGAATATCAACAAGGAAGCGCCATTTCCAATACCGCGTTCTGTGATCAGCTCGGAGATCCACATCACAAACATGGCACCAGCTACTAGTGCTAATACTGAACCTACGACAAACAGTGGTCCTTCATTGCCAGGTAGAGCATATTTCTGGAGGAATAGGGCAATTCCGGTACTCTGGATTATGGCCCAACCCAAAGATACGTAGCGAGTAATTTGAGAAATTTTGCGCCGACCGGCCTCTCCTTCTTCTTTTTGCAAGCGCTCTAGATAAGGCAATGCCGTAGTTAAAAGCTGCAAAATAATCGAAGCATTAATATAAGGAATAATTCCCAAGGCAAATACACCCACCGCCGAAAAGCCACCCCCAGAAAAAATATCCAGAAAACCAAGAATGGAGCTATTTTGGAGTGCTGCGGCTACTTGTGTGCGATCGACACCTGGCATGGGCAAATAAACACCCAATCTGGCCAAGATTAATAGGCCAATAGTGGTCAAAATTCGACCACGTAGACCGGCGGCTTTCGCCATCTGCCCGAAGGTTTCCTGAGCGCTAGGCGCTCGGTCTTTACTCACTGCATTCATCTAATTAGAATACCTCGATTAAAAGTTATGATTTTTTACTGATATAGATTTGAATCCAAAAATGTTGGATTTATTAACAAATACTAATTTTATGATTAGACATTTTTACTATTCTATCCTTCCCACTTCCAATTGGGATCAGCGTTGCTGCCAAATCGGCCAAAAACAAACCCACCGTAAGCTGGCACTGTAACCAGATGTACGATGGATTAGCATCAAATTAGGAAGTTTTAGATGACTTCACAAGTGCCACCAGCGGCCTCAATTTTAGCCTTGGCTCCGGCAGTGAAAGCACCCGCCTTACAAGTTAGAGCTACAGATAGGTCGCCATCACCTAAAAGCTTTAGGGGACCATCGTTGGTGGTAACAATACCGGCAGCCATTAAGGACTCGATCGTCACTTCAGTTTTGGCTGGTAGATCTGCTAATTTACCAACATTGATGATGGTATAAACCTTACGGTTAATCAGCGGGAAGCTCTTGAGCTTTGGTAAGCGCCGATAGAGGGGCATTTGACCCCCTTCAAAGCCGGGACGAGTAGGGCGACCAGAACGGGACTTTTGGCCACGCATCCCGAAACCGCCACTAGCACCTTGACCAGCTGCTACACCGCGACCGATCCGGCGTTTGCGGTGCTTAGAACCCGCTTTGGGTTTTGCGTCGTTTAATCTCATGGTGAATAAATCTCAAATGAAAGTGGAATAGAACTTAGGCGAATAGACTTTCCACGGTCACACCGCGATCTTCCGCCACCTGATTGAAACTACGCAGGGTTTGTAGAGCATTGACTGCCGCCCGCGCGTTGTTAAGAGGATTTCCAGAACCCAACTGCTTAGCCAAAATATTTTTGACACCCGCTAGTTCTAGTACAGTACGCACGGCACCCCCAGCAATTACCCCTGTACCAGGAGCGGCTGGACGCATCATTACGTTGGCACCACCACCGGCTCCGACGATCGGATGAGGAATAGTATTGGATTTAGTGAGAGGAACATCAACTAGGTGTTTTTTGCCATCGGCTACGCCTTTTTTGACGGCTCCGATTACATCGCTAGCCTTGCCGACACCCACGCCGACTTGACCTTTTTCATTGCCAATTACGACGATCGCCCGGAAGCTGAGTTTTTTACCACCCTTTACCACCTTGCTGACCCGGCGAATTTGGATAATACGCTCTTGGTAGGCTGATTCCTTTTCTTTGTTGGACTTGTTGCCTTTACCGCGCTTTTGCTGCTGTTGCTCTTTTGCCATGATTTTAATATATATTTTATCAAAAGTAATTAGAAATCTAAGCCAGCCGCCCGCGCAGCTTCGGCAAGGGCTTTGACTCGACCATGGTACAAGTTACCACCGCGATCGAACACCACTTGGGCAATACCTTTAGCCAAAGCTCGTTCGGCAACTAATTTACCAACGGCAGTAGCTGCTTCGATGTTACCACCAGTGCTTAGTTTGGTTTTGATTTCTTTATCAACAGTGGCAGCAGCGACCAAGGTGTGCTGCTGAACATCATCAATCACCTGAGCATAAATATGTTGGCCGGAGCGAAAGATCGCTAGTCTGGGTCGGGCAGAAGAACCACTGACCCGCTTCCGCACGCGGAAGTGCCGACGTTGTAGAGAGGCTTTGCGAGTTAATTTCATAATCTATTTCTTACCTGATTTACCAGCTTTACGTCTGACGACTTCGCCTGCGTAGCGAATACCTTTACCTTTATAAACTTCTGGTGGTCGAACATCGCGAATTCGAGCAGCGGTATTTCCCACCAATTCTTTGTCAATGCCGCTGACAATCACGTTAGTAGTGCCTTCAACTGCCATTTGGATGCCAGCTGGCGGAATGATTTCAACTGGTTTACTATAACCAACATTCAAAATCAAATTGCTACCTTGCACCTGTGCCCGATAACCCACCCCTTGAATTTCCAACTTCTTCTGGAAGCCTTGGGAAACACCATCAACCATGTTGGAAACCAAAGTCCGACATAAGCCATGACGTTGGCGGGCCATCCGCGACTCATTGACGCGAGTGACCGCAAGAGTAGTACCGTCTTTGTCGATTTTAACCCCTTCTGGCAAAACTCTTGAGAGTTCGCCTTTAGGGCCTTTTACGGAAACTTTTTGACCATCGATCGTTACTTCCACCTTGGCGGGGAGTTCGATCGGTCTTTTACCAATACGAGACATATATGGGGATTTCTCCTTGTCAATTTACTTTTTTTGAATCAGGGGAGAAAGAAACTACCAAACGTAGCAAAGAACTTCGCCGCCTAAACCCTGTTTCCGAGCTTCCCGATCAGTCATGATACCGCTGGAAGTGGAAATAATTGCAATCCCAATACCACCCAAGACCTTAGGTAGATCCTTGTGATTGGAATAAACGCGCAGACCCGGCTTACTCACCCGCTTCATAGCAGTGATAATCGGCTGGCGATTTTTATTTTTGTACTTGAGAACTAGCACCAAATGCTTATTGATTCCCTCGCCTTCTTCGGTGACTTCTGCAATATAGCCTTCGCTCTGGAGAACTTTAGCAATACTACGGGTCATCTTAGTGGCTGGGATGTCCGTGGTCTGGTGCTTGACAATGCTCGAATTGCGAATCCGAGTCAGCATGTCTGAAATAGTGTCGTGTGCCGCCATGTGTCAGTTTTTAGTTGTTAGTGGCTACTTATTGGTCACGGAAAGGCATACCCATTGCTTTAAGCAATGCGCGACCTTCCTCGTCGTTGTTGGCTGAGGTAATGATCGAGATGTCCATCCCCCGAATTTGATCGACTTGATCATATTCAATTTCTGGGAAAATCAGCTGTTCGCGAATCCCGACGCTGTAGTTGCCGCGTCCGTCAAAGCTTTTAGGGCTAATGCCCCGGAAATCCCGAATGCGCGGTAGAGATAAGTTAATAAATCTATCTAAGAACGCATACATCCGCTCACCGCGTAATGTCACCATTACGCCCACGGGCATTCCTTCGCGCACTTTAAAACCAGCGATCGCCTTCTTCGCTCTAGTAATTACCGGTTTTTGACCAGTAATTTTGGCGATTTCAGCGACGGAAGATTCTAAAGCTTTAGCATTGGTGGCAGCTTCACCCAAACCTCGGTTTAGAGTGATTTTAGTCACCCGAGGAACTTGGTGAATATTGCTGTAACCAAATTGCTCTTTAAGTTTGGGAACGATTTGTTCTTGGTATTTAATCTTGAAATTTTGTGCCATGGGTCGAAGTTCTGGGCTTGGTCAGAACCAATAGGGTTATTCAAATAGGAAGTTGTATGAAATTGAAATTATTGGCTAGTCAATGATTTCGCCAGTTTTTTTCAGCATTCGCACCTTCTTGCCATCAGCAGTCACTGTGTAACAAATCCGGCTCGCAACTTTCTCTTTGTTAGAGTAGAGCATTACCTTAGAGCTGTGAATGGGAGCCTCGCTGGCATCAATGCGGCCAGTTTCGCCCTCTTGAGTGGGCTTAATATGCTTGGTGCGAATATTTACGCCCTTAACAATCACCTGGCTTTTTTCAGGAATGGTTCTTACCACTTCACTGACTTGGCCCTTTTGTTTGCCGGATATGACTTGCACAGTGTCACCGCTTTTTACATGCATCCGATGTAACACTTTGGGTTTTTGCTTTTTCATTACAATACCTCTGGTGCCAGGGAAACAATTTTAGTGAAACTTTTATCTCGTAATTCTCTGGCTACTGGGCCAAATACACGGGTGCCTCGGGGGTTGCCGTCAGCATTAATTAGAACAGCAGCATTATCGTCAAAACGAATACTCATGCCACTATCACGACGCATAGTATAACGAGTTCGCACAATTACAGCGCGTACTACATCAGACTTTTTCACTCCCATATTGGGAACAGCGTCTTTTACAACAGCAACAATTTGGTCGCCCACCCCACCATAACGGCGGTTACCGGCACCGAGAACGCGAATACATAATAGTTTCCGCGCGCCGCTGTTGTCTGCAACGTTTAAATAACTTTCTTGTTGAATCATGGTGACTTTAGAGGGTATTTACCCAACTTTAAACTAGCTACGTTGGCCGAAGATTTCGGCTACTTGCCAGCGCTTTGTACGACTGAGGGGACGAGTTTCTTGAATTCGTACCCGATCGCCTGGTTTGCACTGGTTCTCTTCGTCGTGGGCTTTGTATTTTTTGGTGCGAACGACTACTTTGCCATATTTGGAGTGAGCAGAGCGGTTTTCCACTGCTACTACTACTGTTTTTTGCATTTTGTCGCTGACGACCAATCCCACTAGTTCTTTAACAGCCATATTTTTTCCTATTTAGCTTGAACAGGTGATTGAGCAGATTGACGCTCGCTTTCCACTGTCATCAGTTGTGCCAGTTTGTGACGAGCATGTTTGAACTGGTGAGTTTTCTCCAAGCGGTTGGTCGCTTGCTGCAAGCGCAACTCAAACAATTCTCGCTTGACAGCTACAATACCATCGGCCACCTGTTGGTCATTAAGCGCCCGAATATCAGACATTTTGGACAGAGCCATTAGCTTTCCTCCTCGGCATAGACCTGCTTGGCGACGAATTTCGTTTTGATTGGTAGTTTATGGGAGGCCAAACGGAAGGCTTCCTTCGCGATCGGCTCGGCTACACCACCAATTTCAAACAACATCCGACCAGGCTTAACTACCGCTACCCAAAATTCAGGGGAGCCTTTACCAGAACCCATCCGGGTTTCAGCGGGGCGCATGGTGACTGGTTTATCGGGGAAAATCCGAATCCAGACTTTACCACCCCGTTTCATGTAGCGATTGACTGCTCGGCGGCAAGATTCAATCTGGCGGGAAGTGATCCAAGAAGGCTCGATCGCTTGCAGGCCAAATTCACCGAAATTGATGTTACAACCGCGTGTTGCTAAACCGCGCATTCTACCGCGCTGTTGTTTACGGAATTTTGTTCTTCTAGGACTTAACATGGGCTTGATAAGATAAATGAATGTGAGGCTTTAGCCCTCGTCCGATCGATCTTCAAACTGTCTTCGCCGACCGGGCTGCCGCCGTTTAGGCTGAGCATTGGCTGGGACAGCTTCGTTTTCTTGACCAGGGATAATCTCACCCTTGAATACCCATACTTTGATCCCCAAAATACCGTAGGTAGTAGAGGCGGTCTTGTAAGAGTAATCGATGTCAGCACGCAGTGTGTGCAAAGGAACTCGACCTTCGCGAGTCCATTCGGTACGGGCAATTTCGGCACCGTTCAAACGACCGCTGACTTGCAGCTTAATTCCTTGAACTTCGGCTCTTTGCGCCCGTTGAATAGCCTGTCTGACCACTCGTCGGAAAGAAACCCGTCGTTCTAGTTGCTGACCAATAAACTCAGCGATGAGAGCTGCTTCGGCATCAACGCGCGTAATTTCTATTACATTAATCCGAATCTGGCGGTTGCCACCCAAAGCATTTTGTAAGCCTTGACGGAGGGTATCAATGCCCGCACCACCACGACCTACAACTACTCCAGGACGAGCAGTGTTGATTTCAACTTCGATTTGATCGGCTTTACGCTCGATCCGAACCTTGGAAATACCAGCAGTACTGAGAACATTATCTTTCTCAATAAACTGACGAATTTTGTAATCTTCTTGGAGTAGGGCTGGGTAGCGCCGACCTTCAGCAAACCAACGAGCGCGGTGCTCCTGGGTAATGCCAAGGCGAAAACCAATTGGATGAATCTTCTGTCCCATACTGTGTTGTTGCTACTACTAATGGTAATGATCTAGTCTTCAGTTGCTTCCGATACTGCTATCGTAATGTGGCAACTAGGCTTGCGAATAGCAAAGGCACGGCCTTGCGCTCTGGGGCGAAACCGCTTCAATACTGGTCCTTGATCGGCGTAAGCGCTAGATACCACTAGCTTTGCTGGGTTGAGACCGGCATTATGCTCGGCATTGGCCACTGCCGAACGCAATACTTTGATGATTTCTTCACAAGCTTTGTAGGGCATGAATTCTAGAATAATCAGAGCTTCCCGGTAGGAACGTCCCCGAATCTGATCCAGCACCCGACGCACCTTGTAAGGAGACATCCGAATGTACTTCGCGATCGCTTTAATTTCTGTCTTATTATCTACTGCCATATTTATTTCCTGTGCAATCAGCTGGGCTTTTTATCTACCTGCTTTTTTGTCGCCCTTAGCATGAGAGCGGTAAGTACGAGTGGGTGCAAATTCACCGAGCTTGTGACCTACCATTTGGTCGGAAACAAATACGGGGACATGTTGTCTGCCATTGTGAACAGCGATCGTGTGGCCAACCATTTGAGGCAAGATGGTGGAAGCACGCGACCAGGTTTTGATCACTTCTTTTTTGCCGCTGGCATTCATCTTTTCGACCTTGGTCATGAGATGATCGGCGACGAACGGACCTTTTTTGAGAGAACGACCCATATTGGTTGTTGAAATAAACGACTTTGATTGAAAACAAGGAAATTTTGGCGCACTAAACACCGCCAAAATTTGTCAAATCTAGTTCTGACGACCGCCTTTACCACGTTTGGAAGACTTGCGTCGCCGTCTCACGATGAACTTAGTACTAGCCTTGTTCTTCTGCCGGGTTTTGTAACCCAAAGTAGGTTTACCCCAAGGAGTAACAGGGCCGCTGCGTCCGATCGGTGCCCGACCTTCACCACCACCATGGGGGTGATCGCAAGGGTTCATGACACTACCACGCACCTTCGGTCTCCGGCCTTTCCAGCGGTTCCGACCGGCTTTACCAGCACTGAGGTTGCGGGCTTCTAAGTTACCAACTTGACCAATGGTGGCGTAGCACTCTTTGCGCAGCATCCGGACTTCTCCAGAAGGCATCTTTAGAGTGACATAATCGCCATCTTTAGCCACTATTTGCGCACCAGCACCAGCTGACCGGGCAATTTGAGCACCTTTGCCAGCAGTCATCTCAATGCTGTGGACGGTAGTACCCAAAGGAATATTAGTCAGAGGCAGCGCATTACCAATCTCGAAAGGAGCTTCCGGAGAAGTGATGATTTCGGTGCCGACTTCTAAACCTACAGGATGTAGGATGTAACGTTTTTCACCATCACGATAAAAAACCAAGGCAATCCGAGCATTACGGTTGGGATCGTATTCGATCGAAGCCACCCGTGCTGGGATATTTAGTTTGTCTTGACGACGAAAGTCAATAATCCGATAGAGACGTTTATGACCGCCACCCCGTCTACGACTGGTAATTACACCGCGATTATTGCGCCCTTTAGCGCGGTGTTTATAGACGGTTAATGATTTTTCCGGCTTACTCGCGGTAATCTCAGCAAAATCCGAGATTACAGTTTCGCGTGTACTGGGCGTATATGGCCGATAAGAACGGGTACCCATAGGTTTAACTCAAATACAAATAATGGGGATAGATAACAGATCCTAAGCTTCAGGGAAGAGTGGGATGGATTGACCTTCAGCTACAGTAACGATTGCTCTTTTGTAGAGAGGCTTGTAGCCAGCAAAACGGCCAACCCGCTTTTTCTTCCGTGGTGGGTTGTAGGTATCGACCCGCACTACCTTGACATTAAAAACTACTTCGATCGCAGCTTTAATATCAGTTTTGGTGGCCTTGGGGACTACGTCAAAGACGAACTTATTTTGTTCCATCTGGCGCGTAGCTTTTTCGGTAATTACCGGACGCTGCAAAATGTCAGGCAGGTCACGGACGTTAATTCTAGTTGGCCCGGGGGATCTAGTCGTCACTGTAAACCTCCTGAATCTTGGTGAGTGCGCTCTTGGTGACTACGATGTGGTCAGAATTTAAAATATCGAAGATATTCAAACCTACTGCTGAGATTAATTTGACAGTAGAAATGTTACGAGCCGAGAGAAAAACATTCTCTGATTCATTAACATCAGCCACAATTAGCAGGGTCTTTTTACCAGCCTGGACACCCCAGCGGGTCAGGGCTGCGGTCAGCTCTTTGGTCTTTGGTTGAGCTAGTTGAGCATCAAAATCTTCAACTACTACCATTTCAGCAGCACGGCTTTGGAAAGCAGTACGCAGTGCTAACCGTCTTTCCTTGCGATTCATTTTGGTGCTGTAATCTCTAGGCTTTGGCCCAAAGATGACACCACCACCCCGCCAGAGCGGGGAACGGATCGAACCAGCCCGAGCGCGGCCAGTACCTTTTTGTTTCCAAGGCTTGCGGCCACCACCTTTTACTTCGGCGCGGGTTTTAGCCGAAGCTGTTCCCTGGCGTTCGTTGTTGGCTTGGTGCACGAGGGCGCGGTGCACAATATGTGCAGCATTTTCTTCAGAGGCAACTCTCAGGTCAAGAGCAGCCGAACCAGCTTCGGCTCCTTGCCAGTTGCGGACAGTGCAATTAGTCATTTTCTATATACTCCTACTTGCCTACTCTAACTTCAGGGATGATCCGCAGCAGAGTACCAGGCTTCCCAGGCACAGATCCAGCAATCAAAATCAGGTTGCTTTCTGCATCTACTTTAATCACTGACAGTTTTTTAACAGTGATGCGCTTGCCACCCAGCCGACCGGCCATCTTCTTGCCCGGATATACCCGGCCAGGAGTGGTACCCGCACCAGTCGAACCAGGTTCGCGGTGATTTTTGGAACCGTGAGTCATGGGGCCACGAGCGAAGTTGTGACGCTTTTGCCAACCAGCAAAACCGCGCCCAATACTGTCACCGCTGACATCTACTAGTTGTCCAACTGCAAACAAATCGGATTTGATTTCTTGACCGATTGTCCATTCTCCAGCAGCGTCTACCAAAAACTCTTGGAGATGGCGCAGGGGTTTGGCCTCAGCTTTCTTTAAGTGCCCTAGTTCGGGTCTGCTGAGAGCTTTTTCTTTAACTTCGTAATAGCCAAGCTGCACGGACTCATAACCGTCAGTTTGCTTGGTCTTGATTTGCGTGACTGTACATGGTCCAGCTTGGACAACAGTAACGGGGATTGCTCGCCCGGTTTCCTTGTCAAAAACTTGAGTCATGCCAACCTTGGTGCCAAGTATGCCGATCGACATAGTTGAGGTCTTCCTTTTCTATTGAGACACTACATTTCGATGAACTTCCACCGGCTGGCGCGTTCATTGTGGGATTATTCCTGCTGTACTGAGTTCGTGAAATCGCTGCACCGATGGAGTTATTCCGGGAGAGCTGTTACCAAAAATCTATGCTGAGAAAGCGAGTACCGACAGAGTTGTATATTTTTGTTAGGACTGGAGCAGCTTTCACCGATCAGTATCCACCCAAAACAACTTTGCTTGCTGCAATGATCTTACGATCAAGGAGCGAAGTTTTGACCACAGCCTATAATAATAGCTTAGGGTGACCAGCTTGTCTATAAAAAAATTAATGTTGTTGGTTCTAATTAAGAATTCAGAGTAATTAATTGCAGCTAAGTAAGTTCATTGGCATCGTAGGCGATCGACACCCCCCACAAATGTCGCTTGAATTCGCGTAATTCTCCGCTGAGGGGAATCTGCCTTCCCCAGCTGTAACAGTCAAAGCAGGCTTTGTCGGCTAACCCAACATTGCCCAAAATAGACACCCAATGATTGGGGTAAGAAAAACAGGGCACCTTGTAATTCAACAAACCCTGATCAATTAAAGCCAGGGCAATGCCTCCTCGCTCGATCGATCTCTGAGCTTTCTCCAGAGCAGCAATCTCTCCCCCCCAAGGCGTGTAGTAATGCTGGACTTGTTCGTAACCCAATAAATTTTTGATCCAATGAGTTACATCCCAAGGTCCGGTAATCCCGGCCAAGTCGCGTAGCAAAGCTGGCGCTTGGGGATGTACTGGCACCAGCCAATTAGCCTGGTCGCGCAGGGTCGCCAGCACCAACCAGTCCACCGGAGCCATCCGCAGATCGCCGTGACTCCGCCGTAGGCGAGTACTAGCCACAATTGGTGTGCGGACTCCCCGAAAACTACCTTCTTCAAACAGCCCGCGACAAAGCTCCACATAACGATGGGGATGCTTGCGGATGAGCTCAAATAACACCACTGCTGGCCCGCAAAAGGGCTGTCCACCCTGCTTGACCTGTAAGGGATTATGCAACCGGGCAATCATCCCCGTCAAAATTTCGGTTTTGTTTAGGTAACTCCAAACACTGGGTTTAGTGGATTGGATAAACTGCTCGATCGCCTGGCTGGCATTGGAGCTGATCGCTCGATCTAGATCCGCCATAGCTAGCTAACTCCGTAAAGTTACTTGGAATTTATCTACTAA
>JAGVCD010000326.1 GCA_020059425.1 Chamaesiphon sp.
CATCAATCAGTTGGCGAAATCCAAGATGCTTATAAGCTGCTGTCACCCGTTTTGGGCGTACCTGCTGCCAGTTTATTATTTGGGATTGCCTTGTTAGCTTCTGGCCAAAACTCTACTCTGACGGGCACCATGGCTGGCCAAATCGTGATGGAGGGATTTTTAAACATCCGATTAAAGCCTTGGTTGCGTCGTATTCTGACCAGATCGATCGCTATCGTTCCGGCTTTAATAACCATCATCTTTTGGGGAGAAGGCAGCACCAGCGATCTCCTGATTCTGAGTCAGGTGATACTCAGTTTGCAACTATCATTTGCAGTGATTCCATTGGTAAAGTTCACTAGCGATAGTCGCCTGATGAAAGAATTTGTAAATCCCTGGTGGCTAAACTATTTGGCTTGGTCGATCGCCATCGTGATCGCCATGTTAAATATCTGGCTACTATTTCAAACCTTTTTTGGCTAAATCTGCTTCAACTTTGCTAAATTGCAGATAAAACACACCAAACTATTAATACAGAACCTCTCAGATAGTTCTTATTGTGTTGGCACCAATAAAATATTGCAAGAACTCCGGGCTAAGCTTTCTTGAATTTTTGCTTCAGGCGATCGACCAAAATATCCAGTTCGGGTACTCCCAACTGCGTAGCAATCAAGCCAAAAATTCCTAAGCCAATGCCACCCAGAATGACAAGTTGCAATACCAAAGTGAAAAAATTGCTCGGCATCAACTGTTGCCAGCCAGAACTCAACAACCAAGTAATAAAACCAGCGATCGAACTAGCCCCAAAGATGCCAAACAGCGGCAAGCCCAATTCTGTCCAGGGCAAACCATTTAACCGCTTATTCAAAATCACCAGAAAAATTATAAAAGTTGTAATCATCACGCCAACGGTAGCCAAAGAAATTCCCGGTGCCCCCATTGGCTGCCACAGCAAAAAGTCCAGGGTGAAGTTCACAAAAATACTAATAATACTGATTTTAAAAGGAGTATTACCATCGCCCAAGGCATAGAAAACTCGGACTAATACATCCCGCCCCAAAGAGAAAAACATCCCACTAGCCGAGGCAATGAGAATTGAGGCTAAAAACTGGGAATCGTCAGCTTTGAAGGCTCCCCGCTCCAGTGTCAACTTTACCAGCGGCAATGACAGCGCAATAATCAAGGCACTAATTGGCATCATGGTTATGCCAGTTAAAATCAGACCTTGCCGAATCCGGTCTTTTAGTTCTGGCCAATTACTAGGTTCAGCTAACCGGGACAAAACCGGCATCAGCGGCACCAGAATAAAATTAGAAACAATGCCCAATGGTGTTTGCACGAGCAAAGCAGCAGCGGCAAAGCCCGGTGCTGCTTTGGGAATATTAGAGGCAAAAGTTAAGTCAGTAATGAGATTAATAGATAGCATCGAAGAAGATAGAATCGCTGGCAGCATGATTCTGAGGACTTCTCGTACTTCTTTGCTCTTAACACTAAACCGCAGACGGAGTGTCCCTAAACCGGCTTTCCATTGCACAATTACTTGCACAACCCATTGCAGAATCGCTCCAGCCAAGGTGCTCCAGGCTAATACCTGTCCGCCCAGATGCGCATTTTCAATCAGATCACTTTTGTCGCCATACTGTAGCATGAACCAGCCCACCCCGAGAATCACTGTCAAGCTAGACAGTAAAGGACTAATGGAGGGCAACCAATACATATCACCAGCATTGAGGGTGCCAAAGCCGATGCCAATCAGCCCCGCCAAAAAAGTCATGAAGGCCATGATTTGCAGCTGTTCGATCGCCACATCTCTGGTCGTAGTAGCCTGCTGTAAATCTAAACCTGTCTTGAGGCCATGAGCAAAAATATCGATAAACTGACCAGCAAAAATAATCAGTAATATGGAAAGAAAAATCAGCACTGTACCCACAATGGTGGTCACAGATTCAATGATGGGTGCAATTTTATCGCGATCTTTTTGGCGAGACAGTACGCTAGTGACTGAACTATGAAATGGGCCATTGATACCGCCCAACAGAATAAAAAAGAAAGATGGAATGACGTTGGAATAACTGTAAGCCGTAGCTACCGTGCCTAATCCAAAGGCAGCAGAGACAATCACTTGCCGGATTAACCCCACAACTTTGCTTAAGAGCGTGGCGATCGCCACCACCCGCGCAATACTGACCAGAGATTTTTTTGGTTGCTGATTACTTGAGGTCACGGGTATGAACTAGGTCTAAAGAATAAAATCAATTGTTGGGACGCTGCCAACGTCATAACCAGGCAACGAGGATCATATCATCCAGTTGTGGACTGTTTATATTTGTGTCCAATGCTAGATTGCCCCAAACGCAGCTGTGAGCATAAATTCATAGGTCAATAAATTAACTGTCCACTACCGACCCAGATTATTTCCGGATTTTCCTAAACTTAGGATATCAACAGTAAAAGACACCGGAGCAATAATCATGAATCGTACAGCTGCTAATCAAGGGGATAGTACTGCTTGGATTGCCCAAACTTGGATATCGTTCGTGATGTCGATCGGCATCACTGCTACCGGAATTGCTTATTTGCCGGTCGATGCCTGGGTGAAGGGATTTATGGGCATGGGTCTAACTTTTTCCGTGGCCTCCAGTTTTTCGCTGGCCAAAACCCAACGTGACTTGCACGAGTCCAAAAGGATTATGTCCAAAATTGAAGAAGCTAAGGTGGAGCAGCTCCTATCCAACCACAATTCTCTCTAGCCCCCTTGGGCTTTCCGTCGGGCATTGACTTGCTGTGCCTTGTCTACCGATGGACAAATATCAGCAAACTGGCAATTAGGGCAATCTGGTTGGCGAGCATTACAAACAGCTCGACCATGATAGATACTCATAATCGAGTATTGCTCCCAATTAGGCTGGGGCAAGAGTTTCATTAAATCTTGCTCTACCTTGATGGGATCAGTGTGTTTACTAAGGCCCCAGAGATAGCTCAGACGCTTGACGTGAGTATCGACAGTCACCCCGATGATAATGCCATAGGCATGAGCCAAGGTAACATTGGCGGTTTTGCGGGCTACGCCCGGTAAGGTCAGCAGCTGCTCCATCTGTTGGGGTACCTCACCACCAAATTCTTCCACTATTTTGCGACAAGCGCCTTGGATATTTTTGGCTTTATTGCGATAGAAACCAGTCGATCGCACTAATTCTTCTAGTTCCGTTAGCTCGGCGTAAGCCATGGCGGGAGCATCCGGAAAGCGCTGCCACAATTTGGGAGTTACTAGATTGACCCGATCGTCGGTGCATTGCGCCGACAAAATTGTCGCCACCAGCAGCTGAACAGGGGTTTCATAGTCCAGACTACAGGTGGCATCGGGGTAATAGGCTTGCAAACGGCGCAGGATTTCTACAGCTCGCTGTTTCTTGGAAAGTTTCGGCGGCACGCTCATGCAGCTATTCAAAAAATTGATGAATAGTGGGGAGGTTGGCGGTATCTCTGATTATCAGAAAAACCCCCAGACTGAGTAATAGGGCTAAGCCAGTCTGCATCACCGTATCTTGAATTTTGGTGGGTAGGGGTTTGCCCAACAAAGCTTCAATCAGCAAAAAAGCCAGCTGACCGCCATCCAGGGCTGGCAGGGGCAGGATATTCATCACAGCCAAGTTGATACTAATGAGCGCGGCAAATTGAAATAAGCCCCCCGCATCAGA
>JAGVCD010000104.1 GCA_020059425.1 Chamaesiphon sp.
ACTGGCGCTAAAATATCACGGAGTAATCCGCCTTCAAAGCCATTCCACACATCCAGGAAGTCCGCTTTGCTGCCTTCTAAGGCTTCTTGATGGAGTTTCTCGGATACTAAAAATTCATCGTAAATATCAATATCCCCAGAAAGCAAATCTAATCCGGTTACTCCCGCTAGGTTCCGGGTAATGGTATCGGTAGTGGTGAATTTATAACGATGACTAGGTTTGAGAGCTTTGGCTACCAGGTAGCTGATTGTCATCTTGTCGCGGCGGGTTTTAGCGAAATCTTGGGGCGACATCAAACTTAAGGTGGCACTGATTTGGGTGTCTAGATCTACTACTAATACCCGCTTTTGATGATATTTGGCTAAGCAGGTTGCCAGATTAACGGTGAGCGTTGTTTTACCGACCCCACCTTTCATATTGATCGTGGCAATTGTTAATCCCATGAATTTCTAATGTATAGACACCGCTAATATCATAGAACCCGATCGACCTTTCTACCATAAAAAATCAGGAGGGAGCTAAACTGCTCTTCTCCTGATATTGATAAATTATTACTTAATTAACGACGACGACGACCGGATCCCCGCGCTTCTTGATAATCCCGATCATCAGTGCGGTTGCTTCGCTCGCCACCGCCTTCACTACTATTATTACCGCGTAGAACTGGCTTACCAGCCCGTTGACCACGTGGCCGGGAGTCCCGACGATCATCCCGTCGATCGTAGCGATCGCCTCGGTCTTGAATCGTCGGCTCTTCCATATCGAGGTAAGCCGGACGAGTACGATCGTAAATCAACTGCAAGGCCGCTGCGGCAATGGTATGGACATCATAGCCTTCACCCAACTGGGCAATAATTGGCAAGAACGAAGCTACCCGTTCGCCAGCTAATGCTTCCAAAATGTCAGATTGCACTTTTTCCATATGCTTCGCTTCGATTTGAGCGCGAGTTGGTACCTGACAAATAGTCAAATCTTGGCGCACCCGGCGTTCGATCGTTTGCAATTTGCGGCGATCCATGGGGTGAATCAAGGAAATAGCGGTACCTTCTTTGCCAGCCCGACCAGTCCGACCGATTCGGTGGATATAGTTTTCTGGGCTATCAGGCATATCGTAGTTAATGACATGGGTCAGGTGGTCTACGTCCAAACCACGTGCAGCAATATCAGTAGCGACAATCCAGCGCACTTTGCACTGGCGGAAGCGATGTAACAGGCGTTCCCGTTGAGTTTGGGTGAGGTCGCCGTGATATTCATCAGCACTGTGTCCAGCTCCTTGTAGTTGGCTAGTCAAGTCCGCCGCTGCTTTGCGAGTACGTACAAAGATGATGGCCGACTCGGGCTGCTCTAGCTCCATGATGGGCTGTAGCATTTGAGCTTTAGTCCAACCACGAGGCACAAAGTAAACTTGTTGATTAATCCGGTTGGGAGCGGCTTTAGGCTGCTCAACCGTAACGATAATGGGATTCTTTAGGAAACGATTCACCAAAGAGCGAATCTGGGGAGCCATAGTGGCCGAGAATAAAGCTGTTTGCTTTGTTTCTGGCAACTTGCTCATGACCAATTCCACGTCATCGATAAAGCCCATGCTCAGCATTTCGTCGGCTTCGTCTAAGACAAACCAATCTACTTGATCCAGACGTAATCTACCCCGGTTGATCAAGTCAATTACTCGACCAGGTGTGCCAACTACGATCGGCACGCCACTTTCTAGCCGCCGGATTTGTTGTTCGATCGATTGACCACCATAGACAGTCAAGATTGGTGAGCGGCGTTCGCTGGTGATGAAAGTTTTCATCGCCTCAGAAACCTGCATAGCCAGTTCCCGAGTAGGAGTCAGGATCAAAGCCTGAACTGCGGGCTTCTGGAAGTCGATTCTTTCCAGGATGGGTAGTGAAAAGGCAGCGGTTTTACCGGTACCAGTTTGCGATTGACCGACCACATCTCTGCCAGCCAGCAATTCAGGGATCGCTTGGGATTGAATATTAGTGGGTTCGGTAATACCTAGCTTTTCTAATTGGGAAATAATTTTTTCAGAAATGCCTAGGCTAGCAAAGGGAGTGGTCATATGTTGGTATTTTTCAGTAATAAGGATAAGTCAAACTTGCGATGATGGGGGGTGAGTATGGCGCAGTGGCGCTTGCTCACTGGAAAAACTAGAAGGTTACGACCTCCCCATACAGGTCATAGTGATCGGCTTTATTGATCCGTACCGGTACGATCGAACCCAGACGAGCCACCCCGCGCACGTAAACCTGGCCGTCTACCTCGGGGGCAAACCGCGCTGATCTACCCACTAGTTCACCAGAGCTGGGGTTTTCTAGTTCAACTAAGACATCCACAATTTTCCCAACTTCCTGCTGGTTTCTGGCCAGAGAGATCGGCTGTTGCAGAGCCATGAGAGCATCATGTCGATCGGTCATCACTTCAGCGGCAATTTGATTGGGCAATTGACCAGCCGGGGCTTCGGCTTCTGCTGAAAAGGTAAACACACCAACATGGTCGAACTGGTGGCGAGCCACAAATTCTTGCAGGTGGGCAAAATGGGCATCAGTTTCACCGGGGAATCCCACGATGAAAGTGGTACGCATCACAGCGTCGGGCAATGCAGTGCGCAAGTTATCCATAATGCGATCGTTCACCTGACCCTGCCAAGGACGATTCATGGCCCGGAGCATCTCCGGGTGGGAGTGCTGCAGAGGTAAATCTAGATAGGGGATCACGTTGGGAGTTTCTTGCATCGCGGCAATTACCGCTGGGGTGAGTCCGGTGGGATAGGCATAATGCATCCGAATCCAAGGCACATCGACTTTACCCAAAGCTCGCAACAACTCGGCCAACTGGGGCTTGCCGTAGATATCCAAGCCATAGTTAGTAGTGATTTGGGAGATGAGGATTAATTCTTTTACTCCTTCATCAGCCAGCTGCTGTGCTTCTGCCACAATTGATTCGATCGAACGCGATCTTTGTTTACCGCGCAGATGCGGAATAATACAAAAACTACAGGCGTAATCACAGCCTTCTGCTACCCGCAGATAGGCCACCCCTTCAGAGGTGGTGCGGTAGCGTGGCACCCACTCGTCAGCAATATAACTAGGTTCGTTAGAAATAGCTTGGACTCGTTCGCCAGTCTCCGCGCGCTCAATAACATTAACGATTTTTTGATAATCGCCAGTGCCAACTACGGCTACTGCTTCTGGTATTTCATCCAACAACTGGCTTTGGAAATGTTGCGCCATGCAGCCGGTAATTACTATTTTCTTTTGAGCGGCGGCTAACTCCACTAAGGTGCGCACCGATTCTTCCCGCGCCGATTCGACAAAGCTACAGGTATTGACGATTACATAGTCGGCGGTATCTTCGTCCGCATCGACATGGTAGCCAGCTTGAACCAATAAACCGAGCATATGCTCGCTATCTATTCGATTTTTTTCGCAGCCGAGATGGGAGATCGCAATTGATGGCTTATTACCCATTGATATATATTTATACACTCGCAGATTGGGCGGTCATGAAGGACACAGCGACTCCCAAGCAGCCCGAAGGCTAACCAAATTTAACCACTACGTGGAAGACCACAAAAAAGTTGCAGCGATGACATAAATGTCTAGAACTGCTAGCAACAGGTTTGAAATGTAGCCTTGGATAAGTCAGCAACTAGTGCTGATGACAACTGAATTTTTCAGGCTGGAGCCTTACGTTAAAAGCCTAAGGTGAGGCGGGCGCCAATGGTAAAACAGGACTGTTTAAGGCTTGAGCATGTTGCTACAAGCATTCCTGAAAGGTTTGGTTGTCAGTTTTGAGATGCGATATTGTCCGCTGAGAGATATTCTAGCATGATGTTGCGGATTGTAACTGATTTAGCTAAAATCCCTGAAACTGGTAAGCGAGAATGAAGCCATAGATTCTCTATTATTAACGAGTTGCTAAGTTAGGTCTAGACTTGGAATGGTATAAAATCAAAAATGCTGCTTCAGACCATTGCTTTTGAGGCGGAGCTGCCACGAATAAGACCGGATTCTTATGTTTATATTGTGAATCTAAAACAAACTTTTCAGAC
>JAGVCD010000317.1 GCA_020059425.1 Chamaesiphon sp.
GCTACCAATTCGCCAGGATAGACCCTAAAGTTAATACCTTGTAATATATCCAGATCTTTGATGTAGCCAGCGCGCACATCTTGGACTTGTAGAATCGGTAAATCGGCCATTAGTTTGCGATCGACAGGAACCATCTCATCATAGGCCAGATATGATGTTGAGACAATCTGTCCACACCTGTAAACAAAACTAAGGCTTTACCGACCAGGCTTTAATACCTTGATCTTGCATTTGTTTTACAAACCCATCTGCGGCTAACTGGCTAGGAAAGTCGCCCAAAAACACCCGATCGCCCTGCACCGTAGCCTTAGGTACCAAGGATTGAATTTTAGCAAAACTACGCGGGCTGCGAGACTGTGCAAACACCGCATAGCTAGCGGTAGCCGCTGCTGTTGCGGGAGGCCGATAGTAAAATTGGTTCGCCGTCGGATTAGTTACGGGCGATGGCTGACCAGATAGTTGTTGAATACTCGGCGGTAAAAGATTACGAATTAAGCCATCGGCTAAATGACCAGCAGGACTAGGGGCATTAGTCGCCACGCCAGCATTTGGTACATTTGGCTGGGGCAGAGCCGCACCAATGGGCGAAGATGTGGGAGTGATCGCCGTCGGTAGATTGGGATTATCTGTTTTGGCAATTTCTACACCAGGCATGGTCAAACTATTAATATTACTTAAACTCAAATCGCTAAATTCACCCATCGCCAAATCTGGTCCCTGCAGAACTTGGCCAGGGGGGACAACTGGCAATACGGGTGAGGCGGTGAGCTGAGCCACGCCAGGCACGCTTTTTAGCAAGGTAGGGTGCATATTGACATACGACATACCACCAATCGCCGCTATGGCCATCAAAGAAGATCCGATCGCCACGGGCATTTTCCATTTAGGAATTTGGATTTCTGTCGGTGGCGTTACGGCTCCCAGACTGTTGATTAGGTCTTGGGAGGCTGGCAAATACTCTTCCCTGGGGGTGATGGTTCCGGGTGTGCGGACACTCAAATTCAAGCTGTCATTTTCTGGTACCTGACCACTTAGTACCATTTCGCCAGCAGGCAGATCATTATCTAAATCGGTGGATTGTATCGAAGTAGATGGATCGTTGTTTTTGTTGTCATAGACCGCAAAAGACTGAGATGGTGGAATCATCTCATACTCTTCGTCTTCATCTTCTTCAGTCATTTTCACGGGAGCTGTAAAAGCTCGGTTGAGGGCACCAACGCCACCAGGTCTTTCGATCAACTCGGCCGACTCAAAAGTTCTGACGGCATCCAATTCGCCTTTTTTGTACCGTCGGTACCTATTCAGCTCGTCCTCTGGACTTAAATCCAACATGCTAAGCGCTTGCTGTAGATGTGGTAAAAGATTGTTACGATCGGTAGTAGACATTGGAGAGACTCGTGACTTATTTAGAGATTGTAAAAAGCTACTCTATGGTTATTCTAGACTCTTTTGGCGGCAGTGCCTCGGGCATTTAACTGAAAATTAATTGCTGGCAAGACAATAGCTGTTCTTGAATTGATATTTTCACTAGATAATTATCATCAAAAACCGCTTCCGGTGAGCCAAAGACTACGAAAATACTTATGCTCGGAATTTTGTAAATTTTTGCAAGCGGTTTGACCATCTCTGACGATCGAACCATCATCGCTAATTAATTGCAGGCGATTTTCGCCGGGGTACAGCACGATTCCCTCTGGCCTAAAGTCCGGGGGCAAGGTGACATCCAAAAGCTGTGGTGAACTATGCCGATCGCCTGACCACAGGTACAGGGCAAAGTCATCGCCACCATCAAAGGCTCCGGCTACGATCAGATACTGTTGCAGCTGCGGCCAATATTCCAAGCTGCGCAAACCGAAGCCCCCTAGATCTAGTTCGATCGGTTTGCCAAATTTAGCGCGAGCAGTAGGATCTAGCACCAAATCCTGAGGGTTTTTTAATTTCAGGACGATCGCCTGACCATCCACGATCGGATTGCGAAAACCAATCAACATTTCCTGCTCAGGAGTAGTTGCTAAAGCCTCAATATTCAGACCGCCAGGCTCTTTGGGGGCAATTTGAGCTGCCGATTGCCAATCATATTTTTGCAAACGCTCATCGGCCATCAAATCAGCTATCAGCTGGGTATAGGAGTGGCCAACTTGCTCTAGCTGCCAAGGATCGAGGCTGAGATTGGTGGCAAAAAATTGGTGCCGTTTAGGACGAGCAGCTCCCTGGCGATTGGTCCCATGGGAGGTAATCCAAAAGATCCAGCCATTGAGCAAGGCCGAACCTTCAATATCGACTTCCTTACCATCGTTGGGGGTGAAGTAATGATTGATATCAAAGACTTGGACAGCCGAGCCAGATGTGTTCGATTGATAGATGCTAATCACATTTTGTTCATCGTCAGCCACCACGAAATGTTGATGATCGATCGCTAAAGAACCCGATGAATCACAGCGATCAAAGTGCTGGAATTCTGCCCCGACGGTGAATTTAAATTTGGTCATTTTCTTTGCAGCTTAAATCTTTGCAGCTTAAAAATTGATCGTAGCCTATTCCAAATTCAAGCCCAATTGCTCAGTTTCCGGCACTTGCCAAGGCAAATCATGTACTGTGATGCCCTGTTCTTGAAAGATTTGCCGAGCATAACGGGCATTTTGGGGTGAATATTCTTCGATCGGACAATGCACAAAAAAGTAGGTATCAATATCAGCTGGCCAGGTCTGCAATCGATCTGCCCAAGCCCGCAGAAATGGCTCGTTAACTGCCTGACGAGGATGAGAGACATACCGAATCATGCTGGTGGGGGCACTGAGC
>JAGVCD010000200.1 GCA_020059425.1 Chamaesiphon sp.
CCCAAAGCAAAATTGAATCTTTAATCTGGCAAAGTTTAAACCAACCCATCACCCCCGATCTGCTAGTGAATGAAATCTTGTCGGCTTTAAGCATGAACAATTCCGAAGGGAATCCCATCAATTGTCTAATTGTGAACTGCTATTTCTAAATTTCGCCTCGCTAGTTCGAGTCCAACGCAACACAGCCACCTCAATCAAGACGGCCAAAATTCCACACCCTTTCCTGTTCTATGAGAAAATGAGGTGAATTTCCCCCTGAATTATCGTGGCTGAAGTTGCTCTAGAAAACATTTACAAAACCTATAGTGCTGGTGACAGCGCCAATCCCGTCCTCAAAAAGATCAATCTATCGATCGAAGACGGTGAGTTTATGGTACTGGTCGGCCCCTCTGGTTGTGGTAAAAGTACCCTACTGCGGCTGATCGCCGGGTTAGATCAACTCACTGGTGGCAACATTAAAATTGGCGATCGATTAGTCAACAATCTCCCGGCCAAAGAACGCGATATCGCGATGGTTTTCCAAAGTTACGCCCTCTACCCCCACATGCGGGTATACGACAACATTGCTTTCGGCCTGCGTCGCCGCGCCCCCGATCAAAATTCTCCGCAAAAACCAGCCAACGCCCTCGATAACTTTTTAGTAGAAGCCACCCGCAACCTGCCGCCCAAACTGCGCTACGAAACCGATCGCGAGCGAGAAATTCGGAAGCAGGTTAAAACTGTAGCCGAAATGCTGCAAATTGAAGGACTATTAAACCGTCTGCCCAAACAGCTTTCTGGTGGTCAAAAACAGCGGGTAGCCTTAGGACGAGCGATCGCCAGAAATGCCCAAGTCTTTCTCATGGACGAACCCTTATCGAACCTAGATGCCAAACTACGCGCCGAAACCCGCAGCCAAATAGTTCAACTACAGCGTCAACTGGGCAAAACCACCATTTATGTAACCCACGACCAGACCGAAGCGATGACGATGGGCGATCGGATCGCGGTCATGTATCAGGGACAAATTCAGCAAGTAGCCTCTCCGCTGGAAATCTATAATCAGCCCGTCAACACTTTTGTTGCCCAATTCATTGGCTCCCCCCCAATGAATTTCATCCCAGTCCAAATCCAAGGGTCACTAATTACTAACAAAGATTTTCGGCTAGCACTCCCAAAACGCTGGCTGACAGCCATCCAAAACCATAATAGTAATTCTCTACTACTCGGCTTGCGGCCAGAGCATTTCACCTTAGGAGCAGCCGCCCCCCAGAACCTCCCTGGTCGTATTAACATGATCGAAGCCTTGGGCACTGATACCTTTGTGATTGTGCAGTTACAAGGATTGAATGAGCCAGATTTGTCTATACAAGTAAGATTACCAGCAGATCAAAAACTATCGATCAGACAAGAAATCTGGTTATCTTTAAACCCCGATAAAATCCATTTATTCGACCCTCAAAGTACTTTGGCACTAGTCGCCAACTAAATTAGACAATTCATTTATACTATCGACTAAGTACTGAGAGCAGGACGACAAGATATATTATGATACATAAGTAGTTATTATAAACTTGTTGTCAGTGAACTACACATGAAGTTTCCTATATGATTAGATGAGGTTCTTTATACTGCCATGCAAACTAATATTGATTTACAAAGTATACTGGCCAAACTGTCTATTTCTCACAGCACTGGTTTCCTAGAAGTTACCAACAATAATATGAAATGGATAGTATCTATTCAGTATGGACAATTACTGACGGCAGACTGTTCTGTCCACTCGTTGCCACAGTTAAGCTACTCTTTACGCCGCCAGGGCTGTGATATAGCCGCCAAAGCAGTCAGCTTTACCGTTAAAAATACTGACAGCTCAGCGGACAAGAATATCCTCCGCAAGGAAATAGATCGGCTGGTCAAGCAGGGAATATTGGATCCGATGAAAGCCAGCCAGGTAGCTTTAGAAGTCACCAAAGAAGCTTTAGAATCTTTGCTGTGGTTAAAAACAGGTTCCTATCGTTGGTATGACACCCGATCGATATCACCCACCACCATTAAGACCTCGGAATCGAGGTTAGATCTACCTAAACTGATGGAGTATTACCAACAGCGGCTAGCCATTTGGCAACGATACATCACAATTATACAATCTCCCCACCAACGTCCTTACCTAATTCACCATCGGCTTTCCGAAAAGTCGGTGGCGGCTGGTTCTCTCAGCCCCAAAGCTTTGAATCAAATTGCCCAATTAATGCGGGGCATGAGCTTGCGCGAATTAGCGTTATTTTTAAAACAAGATGAATTGAAGATTATTCAACTTTTAATTCCTTATATTCGCGAGAACGTCATTTGTTTGCGCGAGCCACCAGCTCCTTTCAGTTATTTGCCCAATATTCCGGAGCCAGATTTACTGCCCATCCCGTGGCGTGAAACCCAGATCGATCGCACGCAAAACTTGAGTAGTTCGATTGGCCAAAATAATACAAATGATACAAGTAATACAACAAAAAAATATAAAGTTGCCTGTATTGACGATAGTTTATCGATGTTAGATAAAATGGAACATTTCTTCGGTAGAGATAGCAAGTATGCGTTGACCAAAATCGCCAATCCGATCAAAGCTTCCGCTCTGATCTTCCGATTAAAACCAGATCTAATTCTAATGGATATTACCATGCCAGACATTAACGGTTATAAGCTATGTCAATTGTTGAGAAGCAGTGCCACTTTTGCCAAAACACCAATTATTATGGTGACGGGAAATAAAGGATTGATTGACAAGGCTAGAGCTAAAATGGTTGGAGCTACAGATTATTTGACCAAGCCTTTTACTCAGCAAGAACTTTTAGGATTGGCCGACAAGTACCTCATTTAGAAGTGAAAACATTTATACTGCATTAAAACGTGATCAGTGTAAGAATAGTTAGTTAGTTTAGTTCTGAAATCAATTTTAATTAGCTGTTAACATAAAAATGTCCAAAATTTTAGTAGTAGATGATATGCAGACTCAATTAGAGCTGATGTGTCAGTATTTAACCAGAGCCGGATATACAACTATCACTGCTGCTAATGGTGAAGAGGCGCTGGATAAAGCCCAAAAAAACTCACCCGATGTGATCGTGACCGATTGGATGATGCCTGTGATGGGCGGGTTAGATCTATGTCGCCAGCTGAAGAAAAAATCCGAAACAGCTCACATTCCGATCATTGCTTGTACTGTTAAGGATCGAGATGTCGATCGCATGTGGGCGATGAAACAAGGTATCCAGATTTATCTGACTAAACCTTATACAGCAGAAGAATTGGTCAATGCCATTCAGCAAGTTATTGGTTAAGCCCATGAGCAGCAACCCTACTCTGAATAAGCTCCAGCAACTCTTACCCCAGTTGTTTCAACCAGTAGAAATTACTGGTGATCCTTATCTGCGTTTTCAGCTCACCCCTTTTATACCAGCTTTGTTGTCAATGGAGCAGGTAGCAGAAGCTATACTAGTGCCCGCTAATTCCATTTCACCGCTACCCAACATGCCAGCCTTTAACATTGGCATGATCAACGCTCGCGATCGAGTTTTTTGTATCGTTGATTTAGCTCAGTTGATCGGAATAGCATCTCCCCTATTGAATCACCAAGAATATCAAGTAATTGTGATGAATCTTCCCAGTTCCGATCTAGCCACAAATTCATTACCCAGCAATAAGTTATTGGGATTTGCAGTAAATCGAGTACAAGGAATTTCTCGATTATCGACAGGACAGTGGCAATCCGTGGGGAGAAAAGTTCCAGAGATATTAACACCCTATCTGAAAGGATGCATATGGGAAAACAACAAACAAATTGTAGTCATGGATACAGAATCTGTCTTGACTAGTCCTTTTTTATTGAGCAATTCAGAAGTCGTATTTAATGGCTAAATGATCTATCTATGATAATTGCTGACAAATCTAAAATTTCTTAGCTCGACTCCGGTAATTATTGATTCAGAATTAAGCAAATACTATACTAATTTCTAAGATTTATGACTACTACCAATAATTTGGGTCGTGCTACCCGTCCGCAAACAAAACAATCGATCGAATCTTTCACTCAAAAACTATCTGGTGGCAATAATACACTCCGCCGTCGTTTGTTATTAACAATTTTACCCACAGTGCTGATTCCTCTGGCCGTGGCCAGTGCGATTGGATTTAATGCTACTCAAAAGCGGGCTACCGATCGAGAATTAAAACAGCTGCAAGAAACGGCCCAGTTAGCCAGTGAAACATCCAGCGTATTCCTAGATCAAGCATTTAAAATACCTAAATTAGTTGCCAATAACCCTTTAATGGTGGCAGCACTAAAACAAGGTGCCCAGCTAGCCGTCACCAAAAAACTTCCCCCACAGAATATCAAAAAAACGGAAGCTGAATACGGCTTAACCAGACTGATTAAGCCCAGTGCCCTATTAAATGATTATCTGATGGCAGCAGTCAAAGAAGCCAACCTCGGTGAACTATTTATAACCGAACGTAATGGCTTCAACGTGGCCTATAGTAATATCACCTCAGATTTTGTCCAAAGTGATGAAAAGTGGTGGCAAGACGCCAAAGCTAATGATCGGAGTATTACTAGCCCAGAATTCGATGATTCGGCTAAAGTAGTGGTCGTGGCCTTGAGTCAAGCCATCAAAGATCCGAATACTGGTGATTTCTTAGGAGTAGTTAAAGCTGGGGTACCAGCTACCAATCTTGATAACAACCTGGCCGAATATTTATCCTCTAGCTTAGTCGGTTCTCGGTTAATCCAAACTATTGATACTGAATCCGGCAAAACCATCAACACTATTTCGGTACAAGGGAATGCCAAAGAGCAAAAAGCAGTAAAGGGCGGGAAAAACCTGCAACAAGCCGCGCAAATCCTGGCTCGATCGATCTCCACCCCCAACTCCAATCCGGCTCAAACTAATCAACTACTAACTGCTATCAATGGCGTTAGTAACGTGGTGGTTGAACCTTGGCAAAACAACAGTGGGAAGGGTGCTAGAGCACTATTAGAATATCAAGGTCGCATCTTCAGTCTTACAACTATTCCGATGACTAATTGGGTGGCAATCGCATCGATCGATGCCGCCGAAGTCGCCGCACCAGGACAAGAACTACTCAAGATTTTTAGTCTGACTGCATTATTTCTGGGTGCCATAGCCGTAGGCATAATTTTGTTGCTAGCTCAGCAACTATCCCGGCCATTAGGCAATCTAACAGAGGCTGCTCAGCAAGTAGCCGATGGTAACCTGGAGACCCAAGCGGAGCTGGCTGGCACAGTTGAGGTTCAGACTCTTGCTCAAACTTTCAACTCTCTAGTAAGTAGAGTCAAAGAATTATTAAAAAAGCAAAAACAACAGAGCGACTCTTTAGAATCAGCAATTTTTCAACTAGTCAATGATGTGGAAGGGGCGATGGATGGAGATTTAACAGTACGAGCCCAGCTTGATTCCCTAGAGATGAGTACCGTAGCCGATATCTTCAACGCTATTATTGATAACCTGCGCGATATTGCCGTGCAAGTCCGAGAATCTGCCGGACAGGTTAATACTTCGCTAAAAACCAACGAAAAATCTATTAAATTATTATCCAAAAAAGCAGTAGTCGAAGCCTCCGAAATTCGGAATACGCTAGGCTCAGTTGAACAGATGACCAAGTCAATTCAAACTGTAGCCAATAATGCCAGTCAAGCTTCTTTAATTGCTGGTCAAGCTTATGCCAGCGCCCAAGAAGGTAGTACGGTCATGGGCCAAACTGTCGATAGTATCCTGGACTTGAGAACTACAGTGGGTGAAACTACTAAAAAAATGAAACGTCTGGGTGAATCCTCCCAGAAAATTTCCCAAGTTGTTGCTTTAATTGAAGAAATTGCCCTGAAGACCAACCTCTTAGCTATTAATGCCAGTGTAGAAGCCAGCCGCGCTGGAGAACAAGGCAAGGGGTTTACGGTAGTTGCTGAACAAGTGGGTTTCCTGGCCGAGCAGTCGGCTGCTGCTACTCGCGAAATTTCACAAATTGTGGCTGCGATTCAAGCAGATACTCAAGATGTCACCGCTGTTATGCAACTAGGTACCTCTCAGGTGGTTGATAGTACCCGCCTAGTAGAAAGTACAAAGCAACGTCTAATTCAAATGTTGAGTGAGTCCCAAAAGATCAATGATTTAATGCGTTCTATTTCCGAAGCGACAGTTTCACAATCGGAAACAGCCAAAGAGGTCACTCAGCTAATGCAACAAGTCACGGTATCTTCAGAAGAACGGTCTGTGTTTTCTAGCCAAATGGCTTCTTCCATTAAAGAAACTTCGCAAGTGGCAAAAAATTTGGAAGAAAAAGTTGCCCAGTTTCAAGTTTAGATGGTTTTTATCTATACTTTTTTCAGCCCCGCAACTACCCTACTAAGCTACTAATGTGATGGATAACGATCAACAAATCCCACTCAAGTTTTTGGATGAAGCAGAAGATTGTTGCGATCGGATTGAGTCTACAGTGCTCGGTTTAGCCAACACTATTCCCCATCCTCCCGAACTAGATCACGCTCTACGAGCAACCCACTCGATTAAAGGAGGGGCGGCCATGATGGGATTTAATCCCCTGAGTCGTGTTGCTCACCAACTCGAAGATTTTTTAAAAATTATCCGGGTGCGTTACCATTCCCAGTCTATTGGGATCAAGGTAGAAACCTTACTCCTAGAAGCTGTTGATGATATTAGACTGGTGATTGATTTACACCGCCGTGGACAAGCGATCGATCAGAATTGGTTGGCCACCAATTCGCAACCGACATTCGATCGGTTGCGTCAACATTTAGGTGATCTGCGAGTCGAAGATGAAGATGTGCTGTTGTCTCAAGAAGGTGAGACCGATCCAGCCATCTTATTTTTTGAAAGTGGAGTCAAGGAATCTTTAGATAATTTAGAAGAGCAATTTAATCGCTTAGATCCACATCAACTGCTGCCAGAATTAATAGTAACGGCGGTAGAGTTAAGTGAATTTGGCCGAATGGCTCAGTTAGAACAATTCGTTGATCTGTGTCAGTCAGTTCAACATCAAAGCCAAGTCGTCGATCTTCCTCAAGTTGTGCCACTCACCCGCCAAGCCCTCAAGATCTGGCGTAAAGCTCATTCTTTAGTCCAGTTAGGACGATTTGAGAATATACCTTCCCAACTACCTGGATGGCCACTGGCACAGACTCCGGGCGACAGTCTAGAACCTACCAACTCTTTCTATCCAATTCCGGATGAGCCAGCTGAATTTTCGGGAATATCTTTTGGACAAGAAGATTTATTTAATCCCAGTCTGGCTAGCCTAGATGAACTAATAAATATCGAAGAGATCGATCTAGACTTACCCCTGTTGCCACCAGAGACTGACCATCAGGAACTACAGATCACCAACAATTCGACCTTTGATATTGATAAAATCTCTGAATTCCCCACTAGTCATGAATTTGATGGGGAAAATCTGGAACTATCGCTAGAATTAGATTTGGAATTTGGGAATTTCAATATTCCAGAATTTCCCTTGCCCAATACTTCTGAAGAAGAAGAAGAAGAACCAGCACAATCACTAGCATTAGGTTCAGACTTAGCTAAGATTGAAATCCAGAATACAGCCGACCAATTAACAGCTCCAGAGATTGTCTCGATCATTCCCCCCACCATCCAAGAGTTTGTTGAGGCCACACCGATCGATCAACAAACTGTGCGAGTACCTATTGAATATCTACAACAATTTAATAAAGCTTTTGGGCAATTAATTTTAGAGCGTAACGCCATTAACTTACGGCTAACAGAAATTCAAAGCTATACGAGCTTACTACGTAAGCGAATGCAGCAGTTGGAATCATCCAATCAACAATTACTTCAATGGCAGGATGATCCGCCAGAGATGTTACGTAGCAGTTTTGAGAATGATGCGCTCCCGAATATGGCATCAGATTTTGACGCATTGGAAATGGATAACTATAGCGTTCTAAACCTAATTTCTCAAGATCAAATTGAAACGATTGTGCAGTTAGAAGAAGTAACTAGTGATATCGAATTTAGTGTACGAGAGATGACTCAATCGTTACGAAGTCTCAATCAAACTACCCGCACTTTACAAGAAAATGTGATTCGGACTCAGATGGTTCCTTTTGCGGAAGTTGGTAAACGCTTTCCGCGTCTGATTCGCGATCTAGCAGTACGGTTCGATAAAGCCGTTCATCTCACAATTTTGGGCGAAAAAACTGGGATCGATCGATCTATCCTAGAAAATCTCAGCGATCCACTACTCCATCTTGTGCGTAATGCCTTCGATCATGGTATCGAAGATGTAGCAACTCGGGTAGCTGCTGGTAAACCCGCCGATGGCCACATCATCATAGAAGCAAGTCAGCGGGGTGGTGACACCATTATTACCGTCACTGATGACGGGGGCGGAATTAATCTCGATCGGATCCAGCAACGATTACAACAAATGGGCTTAACCACTGCTGACATATCGGAAATACCTGAATCCCAATTACTTGATATTATCTTTGAGCCAGGTTTTAGTACTGCAGATCACCTCACCGAACTTTCTGGGCGCGGAGTGGGGATGGATATAGTACGTACCAATATTCGGCAAGTGCGCGGCGATATTCAGGTCAAAACTCAACTGGGTGTAGGCACTATTTTTACGATTAGGGTACCTTTTGCTCTTTCTATCTTGCGCGTGATGTTGTTAGAGAGAGCTGGCTTTATTTTCGCGGTATCGGTAGACAGTGTGCGCGAAATCATCCATTTTCAACCGGATTTACTAACCGCTGATGGCAATAAGATTTCTTGGCAATCTCAAACTATTCCGGTGGTGTCGATCGAACAAGGTATTAATTTTGGGCGTAGTTATCGACCGTTTAGTCTGCCCGGCACCCCAACTATTTCTCAACCAACAGTCTTAATTGTTGGCGAAGATTCATTATTGACAGCTTTTCATATTGATCAGTTCTGGGGCGAGAAAGAAGTTACCCTACGTTCAATCGATAGCCCCATGCCGCTCACACCAGGCTTCGGTAACTCAATTATTTTAGGTGATGGACGGGTTATCCCCCTAGTTGATTTGATGCAGTTAGCGAACTGGATTTCCGTCACCAACCGCGCTCCAGCTGCTACAAATCCTGATAGCTTTGTAGCTATTAATTCTATCACGATCGTTCCAGAAAAATCGTTTGATTCTGCCTTGCCATTAGTGAGTCACAGTCAATCAGACACAATTTTGGTAATTGATGATTCAATTAATGTGCGGCGCTATTTGGCAATGATGCTGGAAAAAGATGGTTATCAAGTAGAACAAGCTCGCGA
>JAGVCD010000198.1 GCA_020059425.1 Chamaesiphon sp.
AGCTGCACCGCATAATGGAAAGATTCGATCGCTAGTTCGTCTTTGCTCTGGAAGTGGTTATAGATTCCTCCTTTTTGGAGTCCGGTGGCTGCCATAATATCGGCGATCGATGCGCCAGCGTAGCCGCGCTGATTGAACAGTTCGGCTGCTTGGTGAATGATGTAAGCGCGGGTATCTTGGGCTTTGGACATGGTTAATCAGCTAGGAACCGATCGGTCTGTTATTGATTGTATGACAGATGGCGATCGAAGAGATATTTATCTCCAATGCCTTGTTATACCGTCTCAATCAGTGCTTACACGTTTTAGATGCTCTTGCCCCCATGCGCACAAGGGTTTAAAGATAGGTATGAGAGTTCTACCGTAGGCTGTAAAAGCGTATTCGACTTTTGGAGGCATATCTGCGAGTGTTCTACGGCTAATAATTCCATCTCGTTCTAGTTCACGCAGTTGCTGGATCATCATTTTTTCAGTGATTTCGGGAATTAAGCGCTTTAGTTCGCTATAGCGCTTCGCTGAATCTTGGAGATGCCACAAAATTAAAAGCTTCCACTTTCCACCCAAAACTTTTAGGGTCGCCTGTACAAATAGTGTGCCGTCATTTTGCTCTGATTTCATGAAAATATATTCTGATAAGCAATAGGAACTTACAAAAAAGTAAGTACTTCCCAAAAAGTCAATAAAAGCATAGCTTGTTATTAAGCAAATTTAAGTGTTTCAAAATGAGGAAACAAAGTGATGTCTTCATTGCAAGGGAAAGTGGCATTGGTTACGGGTGCATCGCGGGGAATTGGGCGAGCAATTGCTGAGCGATTGGGGCGGGAGGGCGCAAAGGTTGCCATCACCTATGCAGGTAACCGAGAAAAGGCAGAAGCAGTGGTTGCTAACGTTCAGAGCAATGGAGTACAAGCGATCGCAATTCAATCAGATACCAGCCGTATTGAAGATACCCGCAGTCTATTTGCCCAGATCCTCGATACATTTGGTCAGGTGGATATTGTGGTCAACAATGTCGGCGTATCCGTTTATAAACCAACAACTGACATGACTGAGTCTGATTTTGATCGAGTCTTCAACACTAACGCCAAGGGAACATTTTTTGCCTTGCAAGAAGCAGCAAAGCATCTCAGTGATGGTGGGCGCATCATTAGTTTATCTAGTGGTGCAACCAAGCAAAGTATTCCGGCGGGTGGACTGTATGCTGCTAGTAAAGCTGCGATCGAACAATTTAGTTTTGCTCTATCTAAAGAATTAGGGCATCGGGGCATTACGGTGAATTTGGTATCACCGGGCGTTACTGAGACAGATGGATTAATTATGCCTGCTGACGCTTTAAACCAGTTGATTCAATCAACGCCATTAGGACGGCTTGGACAGCCTACTGATATCGCAGACGTTGTTGCATTTCTGGCATCTGATGATGCTCGTTGGGTCAATGGTCAAACGATTCAAGTCAATGGTGGAATTTTATAAGCGAGTATTGCAGGAGTAGATTCATGGGTATACAGATGGAAAATGGATTCCCGGTTAATCCTATTCACGTCGGTGATGGAATTGTACTGATCAATATTTTTACACTTGATCCTGACAAGACTGAACAATTTGTAGCTACACAAGTTGGTGAGTATAAGCGATTAAAAGGTCAATTTCCCGGTAGTTACACAGCTAATTTACACGTTAGCCTAGATCGTACACGAGCAGCTAATTATGCTCACTTCACTTCTGTGGAGTATTATGTTGCGATGCGAAATAGTCCTGAGTTTGCTGATCATTTGCAGCGTCTTCAAGGGCTTGTGGTTAAAGCAGAACCCCAACTTTATCAAGTGATTTACACACAGCATCTTGATGTGCCAACTTCTGAAGAACTTTTACCTGCTTTGCCCAATCCAGAAGTTGCACCAAGCCTTGCACCTCCTCCTCTCAGTTAGCAACGTCCAATTGATCTACTCGCGAACGGCATAATAAACCGGCTGGAGCGGACTGAAGTGAGATCTCGGCGAGGATGCAAAAGTTTAGAGCAGCCGCTCAGTCGGAACGTTGGGCAGTTATAACTCACAATGCATGATAACGCGCTCGGAGATTGGCAACCCAGATGCACTCTCTTGCTTTCTGATCTCTTGAAAACCAGCTGTAAGATCAGATTCATCAAGAATGTCAAACCCTAATTTTGAGTAAAATGGAGCATTCCAGGGAATATATCGAAAGGTAGATAAGGACATCACACTGTAGCCAGAAATTTTCGCCCAAGAGCGAACGGTATTAACCAAGGCAGATCCTAGACCTTTTTGTCCATGTTGAGGCTCAATATCTATTTCCTGCAGGTAAAGCGTATCATCTACCTCGCGAGTAATGGCATGTCCAACCACCGTATCTTGCTGATCCACTGCGACCCAAATCTGCCCAGCTTGAAATCTTTGCCTTACAAATTCTATTGGTAGCGGCTTAGCCCCAGCCAAAAAGGCGTAGGGTGTGTCAAGAAAACGAATGGCGGCTGATTGCTCAATATAAGCTAGCAGGGGTAATTCTTCAACCCGAGCAGAACGAATGGCATATTCTGATTTAAGAGTGTGCATAAGTAGCTGGCAAAGCCTACTGTTGTTCAATTTAGTTTATTTGTAACATCCTGTAGTTTGAGCCTTTCCATCAAAAAGAAACTCAGTTTAAAGCAGATCAAACAAAGATTGATCCAGCTCGTATCCCAAGGATTTAGCCATGAACTTGACCGGAGTGCGATCGCTGATCCCCTGCTCTTGCAGCCAGTCTGATCCCCCAAAAACTTTATTCATCACCCAGATTTCCAAAGCTTCCGAATTGTACTGAATGCCAGTTTGAGTCTTGAATTCGTGCGGCACCAACATGGCCGCATATCTGGCGAGTTCCCCCGTCTGTCGATCGATCACCAACGGCAACCACGGGTACTTACTATCTAACCGAATAAACCACAACCGCACCTCCGGAATTTCCGCCAATTCACGCGGATCGGTGGCATCCCGCACAAAATCAATTTCAAACTGTATTCTAGCTGCCAACAAAATATTAATTCCTTCGTCCAGCAACAGTTTCAGCTGATTCTCCGCAATACTAATATCTAAGCTTAGTAATTCTGGGTGAGAAATGGGAATTTTATTCATGAGGAGCAAGGAAAGATATTTCCCATGATTCTAGTGTCTTCTGGGGGTATAGGACATCTTCATATTCATATGTCAAGCGTCGTTAAGCTGGTTGCCTTGTGCTACTAAGCCATAAGAATAAGACTCGGCTGTAAATGTCTAGAAATTTTAAGATTGTCTGTATAATTACAACAGAGGCTGATCAGAAGTGATAGAAACATATTAGGACTCAACCTTAATTTTATAAATTTATAGCTCTAACAACAAAAATCACCTGTGCCAGTTGGTATTTGTTGCGGGGGTGCCAGCGACCGAAAATATCTACAAAAACTTAAAAGGTGTGACTTAGTGTTGGAGAGCAGCAAGCTAAAACAGTTATTGCGCAAGCGTTTGACTGGTAAAGATTCCGAAAGTGATACGACGCAGGCTGTGAACGACAGAGCCGATTTTGAGGGCTCTCCTAACGACCCAGCTACTAACGGTTATGATTATGAGCCACCGGGTTCGTTGGCCCCGCAAGATACCTCAGTTAGTAAGTTAATTATACCAGCGGTACGTGTTGATCCCTGGTCAATTTTTTGGCTGATCTTGGTTTCTATCACTGGTGGGATTGGTATACTTAGCTACATTTTACTGACTGCGGTACCACCACCACCAGATTGCGACAAGCTTTCGATATTATCCACTGATAGTCAGCGGCTATCCTGTGCCAAGCTGTGGGCGGAAACTGATAAGAAAGACCAGGTATTATCAGCGCTCAACGTTGTCAAAGGTTGGGATAAGAATAGTCCGTTGTACTACAACGGTAAAAAATTGTCGAATGATTGGTCGTGGCAACTGATCAAAATCACTAAACAAGAGCTAATCGCTGATGGCGATCTGCAAAAAGCTACCAATAATTTTCAGGCTATTCCTAGTTACAGTGAAGCCTACCCGGATGCTAAAGCTACTTTAGAAAAGTGGCAGGAGCAATGGCAACAAGGTAATGATATTGATGCTAAGGTTCAGAAGTTTGTCCAAGCTGGCGAATGGACGAAAGGTGCTGATATGCTGAACACTCTCAAGTCAGTGTCTCATCCCTACTGGAACACCACTCGTTTTAACCAGATGTCATCCCAATTTGTATTGGAAAAAGAGGGCTGGGAACACTTCCAAGATGCCGAAATTGTGGCTTATGGCGGCACTCTAGAAGATAACGAGAAAGAAAATAAAGAAAATCTAGCCGCTGGCCGTCCACCCAAAAAAGTTACTAGACCCAAAGTTACCAGTAACAAGGATGCTGTTTTCTATGTGATCGATCCGAATATTTTGACTAAGGCGATCGGACTCGCTGCGAAGGTGCCTCCAAAAACCTATCTCAAAGATAAGGCTACTTCTTTGCAAGAGCAGTGGAGTAAAACTATTATTGCGGTTGCTAATGAAAAACTGCGCGTCCAAAAATATGATGAAGCGATCGCCATCGCCAAAAGGGTACCCAAAGGTTTAGCCATCCATGGTGATGCTCAAAAACTGATTGCTGATGCCACCAGTGGCCAGCGCGGTCAAGGGCCAAACGCCAAGAAACCAGGTGAACAAAAACCAGGCGAAGTGCTGGACAACTATATGCTCCTAACCCGTGCGCAACAGGCTGGAGCACCAGGTTCGATCGCCAGTATGCAAAGTGCGGTAGCTCTAGCTAGCAACATTCCGAGCGGTCAACCGCTGTGGGAAGAGTCCCAGGAATTTATTAAATTCTGGAATCAGCATATTCAACTTCTCAATGAGCAGCCCACAGTGGATAGCGCCAAGTCTTTCGCTAAGCGGGGCGATCTGGCAAGAGCGATCGCCACTGGCTCAAAACTGCCTCAAGATGGGATTGCTTATCGCAACCTGAAAGGTGAGTTGCAGCAATGGCAGCAAACGCTTACCATGCTGACTATCCAACGGGACAAGAGAGTATTGACCAAGGCTACGGCCTTACATGGTAGTGGTCAGATTGCCTCAGCGATCGCCATGGCTACTCGGATCCCCAGCGATAGTCCGGTGTATGAAGAAGCCCAGAACATCGCTAAACGCTGGCAACAAAATTTACCCGCAAAACCCTAGTTGATCAGATCGATAACCGCGAGAAGAGCAATATGGCTAATTTAAAACAACGTAGTCAATATTGGCGGCGGTTTGGATTGCAGCAAATTGACAAAGAACTGAGTAGAGTTGATGAACGCTTGCGGTCATCAAGTTTGTCGTTGTTCGATCGACTGTTTTGGCAAGGAAGACAACGAGAACTGCGTGTCGCCGCTGCCATCGTGCGCGGTTTAACACCAGTAATAGATTCTGATCCTGGATCTGAGCCTTTAGCCGTGAGTCCCGAGCCTTCACCACTGTTAGCACAGTCCATAACAGACATAAAGCTTACTACCACCGAAAAAATTTTTACAGTATTTAGTAAAGGCAATCAATTTATTGATAATCGCACGGGCCAACCCCTAGAAATTGACGTGCTTCAGGTCACCAAGCGCCAACAGCTGCTCCAAATCGTCTGTCAACAATTTCAGGAAACACTCCAATCGCTGCAAGCCGATCAGGTCACACCAGAACAATTGTTGCTGAGTAACAGCAGTGTTTTAGCAGATATTTGGGCAGATAGTACTAGTCGCTTTTTTGGTCGTTACTATAGTTTGTCAGTGCTCGATCAAACAGTGGAAGTAGTACCTATGCTGTTAGCCGATCGAGAACTGATTACTCGACAGCTATTGAACCGTATTCCGCTTACCAGTGAGCTATTTGGTTATTTTTTGTGGCAGGCCGGAGTCTATATTAATAACCGCTACCAAGCTTATGACAGTGTACCGGCCAACGACTATATTCAAGACTTACTGGCCAATACCATTATTCAAATTGCTAATGCGATCATTCAACCATTCCTGAATCGTTTCAGTGATTTGGAGCCAGTCAAGCAGAAGTTTTATCACCCCGACTTTTTAGCCACCAGAGACATTACTCGTTTTCGCAACCATTTGTCTTGGCATTACCATCTCCAAAACAAATATCTCCAGCCGATCGCCATTTTCGAGAGTAAACATCAGCTACTAGTCCTACGTCCGACAGGAATTGAGCACCTTTCAGTCTATGCTCCCCGCCGTTCCGAGCTGACTCAACTCGTAGGTATTCCTTGGTTAGTTACCATTTTGTTAGAAATACGTGATGCGATCGCGCCCCCCTGGCAAGCCGTCACTACTTTTTTCGGAAATATTTTAGTTTACGTTTTGACCGAAATTATTGGGCGGGGACTGGGCTTGGTCGGACGGGGAGTTCTACAAGGTTTAGGACAGGTTTGGCAAGAAAGACGCTGATTTTGCTGATCGGTGTGGAACATTTGCTGATACATTGGGTCATGGAGGGTTAAGCAGAACACATCGTTTAAGCTAATCCGCCATGACTCAGTCAATCTCTCTATCTTGGTCGCAAATCGAGACCCGGATCCCCATTCCCAGAGTGCAAGTAGACAAGCTATCGAACAACGAGCTGATTCTGCAAGCTCAATCTAGTACCAATCCTGATCGAGCAGCGATGACCGAGCTAATGCGTCGCTACCGCTCTCATGTGGATCGGTTGCTATATCATTTGGCGCCCGATTGGCAAGATCGATCGGATCTTTCTCAGGAAGTTTGGATTCGCGTTTATCGCAATCTAAAAAATCTGAACGAGCCAGAGAAATTTCGAGGATGGTTGAGCCGTATTACAACTAACTTGTTTTATGATGAACTGCGCAAGCGTAAGCGGAACAGTCAACCGCTATCTCTTGATGCCCCAATTTTGTTAGATGGTGGTGAGTTGGATTGGGAAATTGCTGCTGATGCACCCAGCCCAGAAGACAACTTAGCAACCCAAGAGTTTTATGAACAACTGCGGGTGGCGATCGCTGATTTACCAGAAGCTTTTCGACAGACAATTATTCTGCGTGAAATAGACGGTAGATCTTATGAAGAGATTGCGGAGACAACTCAGGTATCGATCGGGACGGTTAAGTCTCGCATCGCCAGGGCAAGACTCCGTTTACAGCAGCAATTGAGTAGTTATTTAGATAAGTAAACACTTTACTAAATTAGTTAACTTTTAATTAGTTAGTGTTCATACTGGAAATTGAGTAGTAATATTTTTAGAGTTTCAGGTAGCCCGGAGATAAAGCCATGTCAGACCAAGCCGAAATTGCCAGCATTGAAAAGTTTGAATTAATGAGCGCCTACCTTGATGGTGAGGTGACGGCTAGTGAGCGCCAGCAGGTAGAAAAATGGCTCCAGAACGATGCCATATTTAAGGCTCAGTACCAAAGAATGCAGGGGATGCACCAAGCTGTTAGCCATCTGCCCGTAGCCGAACCGGTGGTACCGGTAATGGTACTGGCTGATCAAGTATTTGCCAAGATTTCGGAGCGTCGTCAGTCTAGATGGTTGAAGATTGGTGGTGCTACCGTTGCGGCAACGTTAGTCGCAGTGGGTACTGGTTTAAGTGGTATTTGGGGTGGTTCTAGCAATGCAGTGCCACAGTTAGCCAAGCTTTCTTTACCGACAGCAGTGTTAGCTAAATTAGAAATAATTCCTAACCCAGCTCCAATGATGGTGGCTTTGAATAATTCGATCGTCAATATTCCTCAAAGTCCTCAAAGAGCAGTTGGCGGAATTGAAGATGCTGACTTGGGGCTATTTGATGCCTTGGATACTGGCGACGACATTTAAGCGTTGAAATTTTTAAGTCAGTGCTACCAAATTTTTTCCCGCTCACGCTAGCGGGATTTTTGTGTCTATGAACCCAGTTAATGACATTATCGCGAACTATGCTGCTGGCTATTTTCTGATGGCCGAAGAGCAGGGTTTACAGTGGTATTCTAGCAATCGACGGGCTATCATCCCTTTAGATGGGGGTTTTCGTTATCCAAAATCGTTGCAGCGGGTGATTAATCAACAGCG
>JAGVCD010000101.1 GCA_020059425.1 Chamaesiphon sp.
ATTCCAGCCAGCTTCAATGACGTTGGTGCCAGTGCTTTCTAAAATAATGGCGGGACCGGCGATGATGTCGCCCGGCAGTAAACTATCGCGATGATAGAGGGGAATATCCTGCCATTCACCTAACACGTACATGGGACGAGTGGCGATCGCTGCTATTGCATCTGTCCGTTGAGCAGTGCTGGCGGGTTCTTCTATATGTTCGGTGGTACCAATCACTTCAACAGATAGGGCTTCGACGATTAATCCTTGACCACTGGCAATAAAGCCATAGCGTTGTTGATGAGCCGCTTCAAACCGTTGGATCATCTGGGAGATACTGCCAAACTCGACGATGAGGGTGGAATCAGTGCCTTCGTAACGGAGATGAACTTTGCTAATCACTTGTAAGCTAGCATCGGGGTCAAGTTGCGATCGCAGTTCCGTTGTTCCCTCGGTGGCCAGTTCACTGAGGCGTTCTTCTAAATCAGCTAAGGCCGAATCGGTGAGGGGGGCTTCCACGGACTGCTCACGCATCACGCTTTGGTTAGCCAGTCCCATGCCATAGGCTGATAACACCCCGGCAAAGGGATGAATGAAGATTTGCGACATGCCCAGTACATCAGCGATCGCACAGGCATGTTGACCCCCGGCTCCACCAAAACAACAGAGGGTATAGTTGGTAATGTCGTAGCCGCGCTGCACCGAGATTTTTTTGATGGCATTGGCCATTTTCTCGATGGCAATCGCCAAAAAACCGCTGGCAACTTGTTCGGGTGTACGAGTATCACCAGTGGCTTGCTGCACTTGGGTAGCAAGTTCTGTAAACTTACTGCGAACGACCGCTGCATCGAGGGGTAAATTCCCCTCTAAACCAAACACCTGTGGGAAGAAATCCGGCTGAACTCGACCTAACATCACATTGCAATCTGTAACTGTCAGCGGTCCACCGCGACGATAGGCCGCTGGTCCTGGATTGGCTCCGGCAGACTCTGGACCCACCCGATAGCGAGAGCCATCAAAAAACAGCACCGAGCCGCCGCCAGCCGCCACGGTATGAATGGACATCATCGGAGCGCGGAGCCTGACTCCGGCTACTTCTGTTTCAAAAGCCCGCTCAAATTCACCGGCATAATGGGCGACATCGGTAGAGGTGCCGCCCATATCAAAGCCGATAATTTTATCTAGTCCGGCCATTTTGCTGGTCTGAACCGCACCGACAATGCCCCCCGCTGGCCCTGACAAAATACTATCTTTTCCCTGAAAAGCACGGGCATCGGTGAGTCCACCGTTAGATTGCATAAATAGCAAGCGTGGTCCCGTCTGGTCTTGAATAGCCAGTTGCTCGGCCACTTGATTGACGTAGCGGCGCAAAATTGGCGATAGGTAGGCATCTACTACGGTGGTATCGCCCCGACTGACAATTTTCATCAGGGGGCTGGCTGTATGGGATACAGAAATTTGGGTAAAGCCAATATCATGGGCGATCGCCGCTACCTGTTTTTCATGCTCGGGGTAGCGATAACCATGCAAAAAGGCGATCGCACAAGCCCGAATACCACTGTCATAAGCAGCTTGTAATAATGCCGTGAAGCGCGTTTCTTCTGCTGACGTGATTGGTCCTAGTTCTTCACCCTGGGCACTGTAGCGTTCATTAATTTCAATCACTTGCTCATAGAGCATTTCCGGCAAAATAATTTGCCGCGCAAAAATTTGGGGACGGTTTTGATAGCCAATCCGTAGTACATCCCGGCAGCCTTGGGTGGTGATGAAGAGTGTGCGATCGCCCTTGCGTTCTAGTAGCGCATTGGTGGCTACCGTGGTACCCATTTTGACCGCTGTGATCTGGTCAGAGGGCAGTGGATCACCAGGCTGCACTCCCAAAATTTCGCGAATACCGTAGATCGCTGCATCTGGGTAACGTTCTGGATTTTCTGATAAAAATTTATGAACAGTCAAGGCCCCGTCTGGATGACGAGCCACAATATCAGTGAAAGTGCCGCCTCGATCGATCCAAAACTGCCAGCGTTGATCGGTAATATTCATGGGTAAGGTGAATGGTGACACATCTACATTGAGAGGGGTACAACGCCTTGCACCCCTAATAGGTTTAACGTATTTCGGTAATCAATTGCTACCTATGCTTTAACTTGACCGAACAATTTATAGGCGGTATCAAAGGCCAGATTTTTGGCAGCGCGATCGCTCAGAGCATCCAAAAATACATCGTATTTTTGAATCGTAGCAGGCATCGCCGTAAACTTATTGACAATATCGGTGCCAATACAAATCCGTTCAGAATATTCTTCACACAGCTTCAGCCATTCTGGATCGGGTTCTCCATTCGGGCAGACATAATCATCAAACACAATCCAGGCAATATCCACCGAGAGGTTGTCATATTGCATCATCATGCGCTTAACAATTTGATAATAAATAGGGGAATGCACCCGTCGAGATATCCCGCAATGACACCAAACAAACTTGACCTTCGGATGTTTTTGCAGTGCTTCTTCTAATTCCAACAGCCATTGTGGGTAAGTATTGGTTCCCACCGAAGTAACATTCTGGTGCAGGCACACGGGTAGATCTAAATCTGCACAAATTTCGTATACCCCATCCATGGCCGGATGATTACTACGCGGTGGTTCGCCATAGGTTAAATTGGTCAAATCATCGTGACGACATAACACTTCGCCGACACCATGCCACATATTCGGAAAATATTTAATCATCCGTTCAATGTGTTTATAAGCAAACTTATCGCAAGGATTAAACCCACCAATAAAAGGGAAAAATCGTTGTTGATTCTCGGAACTCAGTTGTTGATATTCTAGTGCAATAAATGTATCAACAGCGCTGTAATAGTAGCACTTAGAGTTGTCGCCCAAATAATAAGTCGGGGGCATTTTTTCCCAACTGGCCCATAGCTTGGTCACCGGCAATCCAAAAATGCAAGCATGGGCAACATTGGATTTATCCATGTATTTAATGCATTTCTCTAACCCAGAAGTATCTTGTAAAAAATCTACTACATGCAAGTGCGCATCAATACATTTATATTTGGAGCCCTTTAAGGCTTGTAAAATACCCATTTTTTTCTCCGTGAATATCTGTTGAGGTTATGGCAAGGATATGTTTTATCACAAATCGATTCCGGTCGCTATTTTATGAATAGGTGAGGAATTGTGCACACTTCGATCGCAAATAATCAGCGTCTTCTTGAAATAATCCGCGCCGACAAACCTTTTCCAATTCCTGTTGTGACGGAATAACGAAATGAAGCTTATTCAGATCTACTAATTTATCGACCAAAGTTCGATCGTTAGCTTGTTCTAAGCCAATAAAAGCCGCAATTAGATCATCAGAGTTGCGAATACAATCTGCTACTTTATCCCAGCCCAATCGATCCAGAAAAGTTGTTTCTTGACCATGGGATAAAACTTTGGCCAATATCCCCAGCGCCTGACCTGAATTCACAAAATGCGAAACAAACTCCCAACCCACTAAATCAATAAAAAAGACATCCATTTTTCCATAAAGCCAGGATAGCGAATCGGCTAAATCTGTGACGTTTGAAATACATTTTTTTAAATGCTTTTGACCCAAGGTAGTCAAAAGATATTCTTGGTCGGACTCATTTGCCAACAACGCCAATGCCTTAGGTAAAGTTCCAGGCATCGTCACAACTTGACTCAAGTGATGACCAAAGCAGCGTAAATAAGGCTGCTTACTGCCTCCCTGAGCATCTAAAACTTTTTCTAAGAGCATGAGAAAATCTTGATCATTCATAATCAAGCTTGTGATATCTTCCCCAATCTGCAAAAGAATATTTTCATCGACTTCTCTGGGGGTGAGTTCTAGAACAGCCATTAATTCATCAGCATCATCAAGAATAACAGTGTCTTCTTGGTAAGATATTTCACAGGTCATCTGAAAAGTTCTCCTAGCCTTGATAAATTTTTCTTAGTTTGAGAATTGAAAATAATATCAATCCTTCACTTAAGAAGAACAGAATTTCTTACATTTGGCAAGCAGACAAGTGAAAAATAATATGAGAAGTACCTCTCAAATCTTTATTCAGCAAGGTTCTATAGAAAATATTTGAAATTGTTAAAAATCATGGTCTAGTCTAAATCTTTGAATACTTTTCGGATTACCACCCAAAAACTATCCGAAATATTGAATAACTATGAAGTAATGTACAAAAAATAAATGGGCTATAAATAACCCATTTATTTTGCTTTTTAACATCTACATAATTCTTGCCCGACCCTACAAAATATTCGA
>JAGVCD010000394.1 GCA_020059425.1 Chamaesiphon sp.
AGGTTCTGCATCCCAGCATGGAACTCATATTGCCAGCGTCATCTTTGGTCAACACAACAGCTCCATTCAAGGAATTGCTCCCCATTGTCGAGGTTTGATCGTACCTATATTTGCTGACGGGAGAGAAGAGATTGCTCCTTGCTCCCAGATAGATCTTGCCAGGGCGATTACACAAGCAGTTGAGCAGGGAGCTAATGTCATCAACATTAGTGGCGGTCAGTTGACTACATCAGCTGAGTCTGACCAATTACTGGCTAATGCCGTCCGTTTGTGCCGAGAGAATAACGTTCTGATTGTGGCAGCTGCGGGTAACGATGGCTGCGATTGTCTTCATCTTCCGGCGGCGCTTGAGTCGGTACTGGCAGTGGGGGCAATGGATATCCAAGGACATCCGATCGGGTTTAGTAATTGGGGCGAAGCTTACCAAAACCAAGGCATTCTCGCTCTCGGTGAAAATATCCTGGGTGCCATTCCTGGAGGTGGAACTGCGGCTAAAACGGGAACTAGTTTTGCAACTCCGATCGTATCGGGCATTGTTGCTCTGTTGTTGAGTATTCAACAGCAACGAGGGGAAAAACTCGATCCCCATGCTATTCGTAACGCCATTCTCCAGAGTGCTTTGCCCTGCGATCGATCAAAGGGGTTAGATAGCCGTCGCTGTCTAGTTGGGAGTCTAAATATTTCTGGGACATACGCCCTAATTACCAAAGGAGAAATCAAGCAAATGACAAATCACAACCTAGAGGAAGTCACAATGCAACCCAGTGAAGCTAACAATGCGATCGCACAACTTCAACCGAGTGAAGTGATTAATAGTTTGGCACAACCCCTTTCTCAGTCAATCGAGGCAAATCCGATGATGCTAACTCCTAGTCACCAAACGAATACTGCTGTTATTCCTTCTGAATGCGCTTCTTGCGGTGAAAGTAATGAAGATGTTGCCAGTAGCAAAGGTAATGAAGAAGGTGGTGGCAGAAAAATTAAGATGGTTTATGCTTTGGGAGAACTGGGGACTGACTTTGGAACCCAAGCCCGTCAAGATTCGTTTACCCAAGCCATGCAAGGGACGAATTTGCTGGACTATTTTGATCAGAATCCTTGGGAGGCACAATCGCTGATTTGGACGCTGAACTTGGATACTACGCCCATCTACGCGATTATGCCTACTGGTTCTTATGCCAATGTTACTTATGAGCGACTGCGCTCTTTCCTTCGTGATGCAAATATCGAGCGGGTTTCAATGCCAGGGTATTTAACAGGCACGATAAGACTAATGTCAGGGCAAACCGTCCCGGTTGTGGTTCCAGAAATGCGCGGAATGTATGGATGGTCGGTTGCCGCATTAATAGAAAATTTAAGACAAGCCTATCCAGCAGGCCCTTCAGTAGAAGATTATGGCAATAAGATTCGAGAATATTTGGAGCGAATCTATTACGAATTTCGCAATCTCGGTGTCACACCCCAGGAGCGGGCGCTAAACTTCTCTGCTACCAATGCTTTCCAGCTGGCAGATGTGATGTCTACTGGCACTGCTGCTGATATTGGACTCGACACCATTACGGTAGAGAAGAGTCCTATCTGTCGTCCCGATTCCGATTGCTACGACGTAAAATTGCAGTTTTTCAATCTACAAGATAGTCGCAGAGCTGGAAAAGTCTACCGATTCACAGTTGATGTTAGTGATGTACTTCCTGTCTCGATCGGAAGATTACGTTCTTGGTCTGATGCCAGTTAGCCAACACAAGCCAAACACGTCGCGTAAACTAGCAGAAAGTGTTCGACTAATGCTCAAAACTACAAATCAAACCTTGAAAATCAGGAGAATTAATCATGAAACTTCCTATGCAAGTAGCACCCGTTCAAAGAAATGTTGGTTCTGCCCGTTACGCCATGAGTGACGGAATTAAGCCCAGTGAAAATCTGTGTTCATGTCATTTCAGATTCTTTGCCTGTGTTGTGAATTGGGATAATTGTCCAAGCGGTTACCACGCGCAATGCTCCCCGGGAATAAATGGGTGTTGGTGTCATTGCTGCAAAGAAGGGGGGGGATGTTTTGGAGATTACCCCTAAAAAGAATTACCTAGTTCAAAATCTGGGAATTACGACAGCTTTTTAAAGCAGAGTAGATTTCAACTGACATAAATCCGCAGGACATATTGGGCGAATGCTCAAAACCACAAATCAAACCTTGAAAATCAGGAGAAATAATCATGAAACTTCCCATGCAAGTAGCACCTATTCAAAGAAATTTTGGTTCCGCCAGATATGCCATGAGTAGTGGAATTAAGCCCAGTGAAAATCTGTGTTCATGTAAGTATTCATTCCCCAGCTGTTATGTAGCTCGGAATAATTGTCCAAGTGGTTATTCTCCATCATGCAGTGCCGGGATTGGAGCTTGCCTTTGTTGGTGCTGTGAAAACAGAGCTATTGGTAATGGACCTTGCATAGGACCATACGAATAAAAAGAACTGCCTGGTTCAAAATTTAGGATTTAAGAGTAAATCTTTTAGAGGAGAGTACAGTGCGAACAGTTGAGATCTGGACAGTACGAAGTTCTTTGTAGAGAAAAAAGAACATTCCTACGCCTAGATAGCTGGAATGTTTGAAAATGGCTGAAAATACATAACCATCAGCCTG
>JAGVCD010000079.1 GCA_020059425.1 Chamaesiphon sp.
ACCATCGTCCGCAGGGTAATGGCGGTATTGAGTTGACCTTCAAAATCATAAGAACCATAAACCCCGGCGTAAGGATCCCGCCGACAGCCTTCTAGCTCGTGAATAATTTCTAGCGCCCGAATTTTGGGAGCTCCGCTGACGGTGCCCGCCGGGAAGCAGGCTTGCATCAGATTCCAGGCCGTTTGGTCGGCAGCTAGCTCGCCCACCACATTGCTGACAATGTGCATGACATGTGAATAGCGTTCGATCGACATCAACTCATCGACTACCACCGTGCCACTTTTACAAACTCGTCCCAAATCATTGCGTCCCATATCTACCAGCATAATGTGTTCGGCTCTTTCCTTGGGGTCGGCCAACAACTCGGCAGCCAAGGCTTCGTCCAGAGCCGGAGTGGCACCGCGTGGTCTGGTGCCAGCGATCGGACGCAGCGTTGCTCTCATTTGTCCAGAGCTGGCCGGTTTTGTCGCCTTGACCATCACCTCTGGGCTAGAACCAATAATCTGCCAGTCGCCAAAATTAAAATAAGCCATATAAGGCGAAGGATTAACTAGTCGCAGCGATCGATAGAGGTCGAAGGGTGCACCCACATAATCAGTACTGAGTCGTTGGGAAATTACTACCTGAAAAATATCGCCAGCCTTAATATACTCCTGAGCTTTTACGACATTGGCACAATATTTTTCTTTGGTAGTATTACTACGGTAATTTGCCGGTAATTCCTGCGCCGATAGTTTAGGGAGTGAATTAGGCGGAGTCCAAGCCAAAAACTTAGGGGTAGTATTTTTTTGCAACTTTTCTACCAAAGATTGCACTCGATCGACAGCCCGTTGATAGGCTAGGCGCAAATCGCCCTGTGCCGCATCTAGGTCAGCATAAGCCACCGCAAAAATCTTGCGTTTCATCTGATCGAAAATTATCAAATGATCAACCTGCATCCAACAGCCATCCGGTAAATCATCCGGATGAGCTGGATGGATTGGTACCCGTGGTTCAATCCATTTAATTAATTCATAGCCCCAAAATCCAAACAAACCACCGATTCCCGGCGGTAATTCAGCCAATTTCACCGGCTGATATTTCGTTAAACAACTAGCCAAAATGGTAAAAGGATTGCCAGTAAATTCTCGTTTAGAACCATTACGGTGGGTTTGAATGGACTGATCACCCCGAGATTCCATGACCCATAAAGGGTCACAGCCCAAAAAACTGTAGCGACCTACTTGTTCGCCACCCTCTACCGATTCTAACAAAAAACTATAAGGTTCCTGGCTACACACCTTCTGCCAAGCCGAAATCGGCGTGTCTAAGTCAGCAACCCATTCTTGATAGACCGGAATAAAATTACCCTGGGCCGCAAGTGCCGTAAATTGAGGAAATTCGGGAATCATCATAATGAGAGCTGCTAAGACTTGAATATATATTACCCGACAGTCATCCTAGCCGATTTTCGGATCTCTAAAATCATTGGTGAGTAATGACTGACTGCAACCGGGTAACTACCCAGATCACCGTTAAAATATGGCCAGTAAGTTTAAAGGGTTGAACCAGATGCTCATAATGAAAAAACAGCTGTGGTGTGGTTTTTTATTGATGGTGAGTGGGCTAGTCATTAATCACCCAGGACAGGCGATTCCTCGATATTCGGCATTGACTTACACTAACAGCCCCCTAGAAGTCAAATTATTGACTAATCCCAAATTAGTAAATTTGCGGCCAGATGTAATTACTGCTGATAAGCTTTCTCCTCGCCAAATCAATTCCCCCAGCCTGTGGTGGACTAGAGAACAACTACCTAACAAGTTGGTGCTGAATTGGTTGGCTTATCCTCAGAAAAAATATATTGATGTGGTGGTTAATCCACAATTTTGGAATATTTTAGATTATCCCGATCGCTATCAGCTGGTGAATAGATGGGGAACTGCTGCGCGTAAGCATGGTTTCAATGTGCGAATTTTCAATTTACGGTTTTCCGAACAGCAGCCGATCGTTGCTTATACCTGTTCTCATAATCCTACAAATCAGCGCTGCGTTGTGCAGTGGCAAGTAGCAAATCAGGATAGTTTGGGAGTTAAACCCTCGAAGTAGTAAATACTGATTGCTACTACTCTTTAGCTATTTTCGTGCTGTATTTATTCAATAATGATGGTCTAGTTTCGGCATGAATTATGTTTGACTGTTAATAAAGTTTGATTGCAGATACTGTTATTTGTAATACATTTATGCAATTTTAATGAATCAATATAAAGACTGGAAGCCTTGCCAGCACAAGGTTTACCTCATTTATTTTTCAGCCATAGACCAATACGTAAAAAAAGAATGGGGGTAAAATATAAAAAAAATGTTAGAATTATGAGAGAATGTTGTAATGGAGAGATACAATTAACCGAAAGATAAATAAATACCTCAATTTTGGCTAGTAAAATGAAGACGCTTCGTGCGATAGCACGAAACAGCTGATATGCAACTGCTAGAGTTTTAAGATGAAGTTATCAAACAAATGAAGCTTCATATCCCCCTGACCCTAACGCTTTTGAGCACTAACTGTTCACTTTATAATAGTGGTTAATCAATGCTTAACAGTTTTAGTACATTGACAATTTGACAGCACGCAAACCTCGCATTTAGTAGAAACTAAGGAGAAAAGTGATGAGAATTGCCCCTCTTACCCTGCGACAGCAAATGGTTCTAATCTCCATTGGAATTGGATTAATGGACAATTTATTGGCTGATGAATTAGTGACCAGAGGTCACATAGTCGATTTGTCTTGAACCCAACGATTTATTTGCCAATTTCAAGCTGGATGTACAGTGTTCTCTCACTTTAAATATTTTTTCCAGGCGTTGGCTGCTTTTGTTAACCGTTGTTATTTTTATTTGCTCCGATAGTTAAATTTCCCATATTTAAATTCGATTTTAGTTCTTGATATTTTTCTATAGAACGACCGGACAGTACTCCCAAAAATTTTTCAGAGGTGTTAAGTATGACATTTGTTATTAGTAAGCCGAGTGTTGTTAGTAAACCGACTAAGTTCAAGACTGTTACTGGTTTCGCGACGGCCAGTCGTGAGCGCCCCTGCATTGCTTTGATTTCAGAGCATGGTGACCCTGCCGCAGAAATTGGTAAGGATGCTGCTGGTGGTCAAAATGTTTATGTCCGCCAGGTTGGTGAATCTTTAGCCGAATTGGGCTGGCAAGTTGATATGTTCACGCGCCGTGCTAGTGCCGACGATGCTGAAATTGTTCAACATAGTGAATACTGCCGCACTATCCGATTGACTGCGGGACCGTTGGATTATGTTTCTAGAGATGAGTTAATGGAACATATGCCTGCCTTTGTGGAGGCGATGGTGCAGTTTCAATTGGCCAACGACATTAGTTATCAGTTGGTGCATACGCACTACTGGATGAGTGGCTGGGTGGGAATGCAGCTGAAAAAGCATTATCCGACTCAACTCGTGCATACCTATCATTCGCTGGGTGCCGTGAAGTACCAGTCAGTGTCAGATATTCCGGCTATTGCTGACAAAAGACTGGCGATCGAACGAGAAATTCTGGAAACTTTTGATTGTGTGGTGCCAACTAGTCCGCAAGAACGGGCAGATTTGCAGAATTTAGTCTCTACGGAGGGTAATACCCAGATTATTCCCTGCGGTACTGATATTGAGAATTTTCAGGTGTTGGCTAAGCCGGAAGCCCGCAGACAGCTAGATTTACCTACTGAGAATAAGACAGTGCTGTATGTGGGCCGGTTTGACCCACGGAAGGGCATTGAGACTCTGGTACGCGCCATCGCCCAAATTTATGATGGTAGGGAGACTTCCACTCTAGACATGGATAAGTTGAGTCTGTTGATTGTGGGTGGTAGTGATCCGAATCAGGCTGATGGTTTGGAGCGTCAACGGATAGAAGATTTAGTCAATGAGCTAGGTATTACGGCACAAGTGAATTTTGTGGGGATGATCGGTCACGACAAGTTGCCGTTGTACTATGCGGCGGCGGATGTGTGTGTGGTACCGAGTCACTATGAACCGTTTGGTTTGGTGGCGATCGAAGCGATGGCTTGTGGTACGCCGGTAATTGCTTCTGATGTTGGTGGTTTGCAGTTTACGGTGGTCTCAGAAGAAACTGGTTTATTGGTGCCACCGCAGGATGTGGATGCTTTTGCGCAGGCGATCGAACGAGCGCTAGTTGATGAAGTGTGGGCGCAAAAAGCTCGTAAAAAAGCTGCTAGGCGGGTAAGAGAGAACTTTAGTTGGGCGGGGGTGGCGCATCAGTTGAGCTGTTTGTATCTGCAACTCTTACATCAGCCTGCTTTCGGGGTACCGACTCCTAACTGTGCAACTATTTTGGGGAATCTGTATTCTAGTGTGAAGAGATTCAAGGTTTCTTAGGTTTAATTGTTTAGCTAGATTTTAAATAAAGTGAACTGGTGTCATTGGCATTAGCCCACTTTTTTTCTTTGGCATTTCTATTTAT
>JAGVCD010000400.1 GCA_020059425.1 Chamaesiphon sp.
CAAGCTCAATTCATCATCCTGCGCGAGGACTATTCTTACTATCGCACCCTGCGCGACAAGCTGCTGTGGGCAGGGGCACGGATTCGCTATAACAATCACCATCGCAATTAGGATGAACTAATGCTTCCTTGGCACTGGCGATCGCTGCCCCTTGCTGGCCTCAGTGGTTCAGAGGTATTTAGCGCTCTATTTTTGGCTGAACCGATCGCCACTCTACTAGAAAGTCCGGCGCAGTCGGAGTTGGCCATATCGCGCTATTCGATCTGTGCTGGATCCCCCCGAATCATTGATGGCCAACAGCAGCTCTGGACACCGCCCCTGGGCGAAATAATGCCTTTTTTGCGGGGTCTATTAGAGCGGAGACAGCCCTCAGCGGCTGAGCCAGAATTACCATTTACTGGTGGCTGGTTGGGCTGGTTGGGTTACGAAACCGCGTGGGAACTAGAAAATCTGCCCCCACAAAGTCCAGATCTCTTGCCTTTTCCGGTAGCCTATTGGTATGAACCAGCCAACTTTGCTGTGCTAGATCACCGCCAGCAGCAACTACATTTAGCCGCTACCGATCCAGCTAATTTGGTAGTAATGATCGAAAAAATTGCCACTACAAATTACTCGGCAACAACAGTACCGCCAAGCGCATCACTACAGGGTTCTCTTCAGATCAGCTTCTTGACCAGTGCTGAAGATTATCAACAGTCTGTTCTGCAGGTCAAAGAATATATTCAAGCTGGCGATATTTACCAAGCCAATCTTTCAGTACGTTTCACCGCTCAGACCGAGCAGAGCAGTTGGTCGATCTACCAAAAATTACATCAAATTAATCCTTCCCCCTTTGCTAGTTATTGGCAAACACCTTGGGGCACAGTAATTAGTTGCTCACCAGAACGACTGGTGCGACTGGATGATCAACTAGCCCAAGTTAGACCAATCGCGGGCACTAGACCACGCGGCGTTGATCCACTTCAAGATCAAGAATTAGCGGCAACTTTACTCGCCAACCCCAAAGAAATTGCTGAACATATTATGCTGGTGGACTTAGAACGGAATGATTTGGGGAAGGTTTGCCAGTGGGGCACGGTGGAGGTAGACGAGTTGCTATCGATCGAACGTTATTCCCACGTTATGCATTTAGTCAGCAATGTGCGGGGCAAATTGGCAACTGGTCAAGATGCGATCGATCTGATTCAAGCAACTTTTCCAGGCGGCACCATTACGGGCTGTCCCAAGGTAAGCTGTATGGAAATTATTGCCGAACTAGAATCTAGCCCGCGCAACCTGTTTTATGGATCCTGTGGTTATTTAGACCAGCGCGGCCAGCTAGATTTAAATATTTTAATTAGAACTTTGCTATATCACCAAGGAAAAGTTTGGGGACAGGTAGGGGCTGGGATTGTGGCGGATAGCGACCCCCAGCAAGAATGGGCAGAATCTTTACAAAAAGCTAAAGCTCAAATTCAAGCGATCAGGTAGTGTTAAAAATGACAGAACGTCAGATAATTAGGCATTGCTGATTGATGTTGAACTTCAACAAGCAGCAAAAATCCCCCACTATTGCGTATTCTACAATGACCGCTGAAAGCTACCTCAATCACCCCACCTTTGGATTGCTCTATCGCATTTGCGATTTAGGCGATGGTCAAGAGCTATTTACTACTCTTTATGCCCAACGGATGTTTTTCCTAGTCAAAAATGGTGATGAGGGCATTGCCTTTCAACCAATGACCCGTGCTGACTCACGGATGATGGTAGATAATCGACTACGGATTTTGCGCCGAGATGGCGACCTAGCAGCCTACGGTAAGCTGCAAGCTATTCAAAAACAAACATTTAGCTAATGGCGCTGGCAAAAACGACCGTCCGTCAGCAACTGTTGTCTCAGCGTCAGGACTTAAGTGATTTTTTATATCAACAACTAAGCCAAAAGATCTGCCAATATTTAGACGATTTTTTAGGAAAGCATCTGGCTGCTGATAAAACAGTATTAGGTTATTATCCCTATCGCCAAGAACCAGATTTATCTGTATTGCTACGGCATCGCAAGTATCAGTGGGGTTTACCCCGTTGCCTACCTCCTCAGCATGGTAGCCAGGGTAGCGATCGACAGTTGGCTTGGCATCGGTGGCAGTGGGGAGAGCCGTTAGTAACAAATCGTTATGGAATCCAAGAACCAGCCGCAAGTTTACCGCTCATTGATGTTACCGAAGTCGGCGTATTAATAATTCCAGCAGTGGCGATCGATCAACGCGGTTATCGACTGGGTTATGGGGGGGGATACTTCGATCAGTTGTTGAGTCAACAGCCTTGGCAACAGGTTATAACCATTGGAGTGGTGTTTGATTTTGCACATGTCCCCACGCTGCCGATCGATAAGTGGGATCAGCCTTTGAATGCTATTTGTACCGAGTCTGGGCTAGTTAGTTTTTAGCAAGATTTTCACAACCTCGCCCTAACCACATCGATACTCTAGCGATGACTGGCTTTCCGCGATATCATCAAAAGATTGTTAAGCTTGTTCGATATTTTTAAAAGTTTCTAGCCTTAAGCCTTAATAATTTTCAGGAGATAAAATTTGGTTACTAAAAATATGCTAAACACCACTAAGTCTGAGGAGATTTTTGCCTCCGCCCAAAAACTCATGCCCGGTGGAGTTAGCTCCCCAGTTCGTGCCTTCAAATCGGTGGGGGGACAACCGATCGTGTTCGATCGAGTTAAAGATGCCTATGTTTGGGATGTAGATGGTAACCAATACATCGATTATGTGGGCAGTTGGGGACCAGCCATCTGTGGCCATGCTCACCCCGAAGTAATTGCCGCCCTCCATTCGACCCTCGAAAAAGGTACCAGCTTTGGCGCTCCTTGCTATTTAGAAAACGTCTTGGCTGAAATGGTCATCGATGCAGTACCCAGCGTTGAAATGGTGCGCTTCGTCAACTCTGGCACCGAAGCCTGTATGGCCGTGCTGCGCCTGATGCGCGCTTTTACTGGTCGTGACAAAATTATTAAGTTTGAAGGCTGCTACCACGGACATGCTGATATGTTTTTGGTCAAAGCTGGTTCAGGCGTAGCCACTCTCGGCTTACCAGACTCACCAGGAGTACCTAAATCAACTACCGCTGATACTTTGACCGCTCCCTACAATGACCTAGAAGCTGTCAAAGCTCTATTTGCCGAACATCCCGATGCGATTTCTGGCGTAATTTTAGAACCAGTAGTCGGCAATGCTGGTTTTATTACCCCCGATGCTGGATTTTTGGAAGGATTGCGGTTACTCACGCAAGAAAACAACGCGCTATTAGTATTTGATGAGGTCATGACTGGTTTCCGGATCGCCTATGGCGGTGCCCAAGAAAAGTTTGGGGTTACTCCCGACCTCACCACGATGGGGAAAGTGATTGGTGGCGGTTTACCCGTGGGTGCTTATGG
>JAGVCD010000250.1 GCA_020059425.1 Chamaesiphon sp.
GGTACGGGCACCGATCGCCGCCCAAGCAATTAGATCGCCAATGTATTGAGGCACGATCGGATCGAGGGCTTCGGTAGCGGTGGGTAAACCAATTTTGGTAATATCCAGCAGCAATTGCCGACCCACATGCATTCCTTTCTCTACATCAAAAGAATCATCTAAGTCTGGGTCGTTAATTAACCCTTTCCAGCCAACGGTGGTGCGGGGTTTCTCGAAGTAGACCCGCATGATCAGTAACAATTTGTCCGATACTCGATCGGACAATTCTTTAAGACGATGGGCATATTCGATCGCCGCCTTGGTGTCATGGATCGAACAAGGCCCAACCACAATGAACTTGCGCCGATCTTGAAAATCCAGAATATTTTTGATCTGTGATCGGTAGCTAAGAATATTTTTTTCTAGCTCTGGGGTCAAGGGGAGATTGGTTTTTAACTCGCTCGGGGGCATGAGCACCTGAGACTTACCAATGCAGGCATCAGAAATTTTGTCTTCCATAGGAGATAGCGGGTAGTAATGAATTAAATTGGTTAAAGCTTTCAACAGGTTAAGAAAACCTGGGATACTGACAAAAATAAGCGTTCGAGCGATCGTGATTAGAAACTTAGTAAGGTTTGATAGCTGCTAAATCGCCACCAATCAGCCTGCAACGCGCCGCAGGCCGAGGTAAAAAGATTAGGAATGACAATGGGAGATTGATGGGGTTTCATGGATCGCAGTGCTTATTTTTTTAGAGGTTTGCACTGATTAATTTCAAATAATTTCAACACCATCATAGCTTGCCTAGCCAATCTTTGCAGCTAGCCAACCCATCACTGTTGCCCCCACGGAGGTGTTGTTTAGTCGATCTATCTCCCGAATCCCCGTCGGACTAGTGACATTCACCTCGGTTAGGTAACCGCCAATTACATCAATTCCCACAAAATACAAGCCATATTCTTTTAGTTTGGGGGCGAGGGCTGCGCACATTTTTAGTTCATGATCGGTAATTTCGGCTTTAGCCACCCGACCACCGACTGCCATATTGCCCCGAAATTCTTTACCGGTAGGAATGCGATTGATCGCTCCCAATGGTTGACCATCCAGCACAATAATGCGCTTGTCGCCGTCTTTAGCAGCGGGTAAGAATTTTTGGATCATCATGGGATATTTACCCCATTGAGTGCTGATTTCTACCAGGGAATTGAAATTCCGATCGTTGGGTTCCAAGAATAAAATACCTTCCCCAGCTTTACCACCCAACGGCTTCATCACTGCGGCTTGGTGTTTTTCCACAAATTCCCGAATTACATCCTTGCTGCGGGAAACGATCGTATCGGTCATCCACTCCGCAAACTGCATCGCAAACATCTTCTCATTGGCAGCACGTAAACCATTGGGATGATTAACTACTAAGGTTTTTGCCGGGTCAATGTAATCCAGAATGAAAGTGGTGTAGAGATAAGGTACATCCACTGGTGGATCTGTGCGCATAAAGACTGCATTCATGTCATTTAAATTCATGAATTCAGACTGGCCAAGTTCATACCAAGGGCTAGGCGCAATCCAGCGATCACCCTCTAATTTCACCGGATGAATCTGGACTGGTTGGAGATGAGCGGCGGCCTGACCATCAATGACGCTCAGCTGTTCAGCAGTCGTAATATAAACCTGATGTCCCAGCTGGTGAGCGGCTTCCATCATGGCCACACTGCTATCGTGGGTAGGATCGAGCTTGGCAATCGGGTCAATGATGAAGGCAAGTTTCATGGGAGAGTCGTAAAGTGATCGGTGGCTATCTGTTCATAGCTACTATACAGCGCCAGGAATATGCGGTTGTAAATCTGGTCGATCGATCACCCGGAGGGCGGTTTTTTCCACTACCGGAATAGGAGGACTAATGATTGGATTGAGATAGCCCAGCAGGGAATCTGGCGCAACAATATTCTTTTCCGGATTACGGTCAGTGATATGTCGCCAAGTATGTGGCAGATAAGTAAAATTGGCGCGAGGGAAGTATTGTTGATCGCGCTGGGTATCAGTTAACTCGGCAATTACTAAACTATCGGCGAGTACTTGTTGTACTACCAGTGGCGAATTGGTACTAATGATGATTTGACGTAAAGGATTCGTGCTAGTGACTGGTTGTTCGGGATCGATCGCCATCTGTTGGAGAATCTGCAAGATGAGGGCGATACTGCTGGGGTGCATACCATTTTCTGGGGATTCCCAGCAGATCAGGCCATTATGGGGTGTTAGTTCTAGCACCACCAAGGACAATAACCGCAAAGTACTATCAGACAACTCGTGAGCAGGATGAACGGCGCTGTGGATATCAGCTACCTGGAGAGTCAGTTTGGCTTGCTTGGGATCGTAATCTACCGAGACACTCTCCACTTCTGGGTTGAGTTGAGCTAGTCGCTCGGCGATCTGGGCATAGACAGTGGTTGGATCTGGTCGAGAGCCTGGTTTATGAGAGTGCGCTAGGGCATAGATGGTGGCTGTTAATTGAAAAGTATTAGCTTGAAGAAAAGGTGTGGTGTACCGATCGTCTGATTGGCGCAGTTTGGCTGGGTCAAGTTGCAATATTTGCCAAGAGCGCATCTCCTGCCTAGCCATAAAAATGGTGGGATAACGCACTGCATCATTGATCCGTGAAATACAAGTTTGAGCTGATTCGTGGATACTAACTTTGCAATTTTGGCTATCTGCTCCATCTTGATTAATTTCCAGGGTTTGGAGAGCCGACAAGCGGTTTTTAGCCACGAAAAAGGGCATCATTTCTTCTAAGCTATCCAGCTGCTCGTGGCTGACTTCTAAGCGGCCATCTGGGCGATATTGCAAAGTTAAGGAATAGCGTAAAGTCGTGGAGGTAGGTGTTATTCTTTGACCTAAGTCATTGATCGACTCTGAAGGCACAATCATTTCTGCTGCGAAGGATATTTTATCGACATAGCTGTCTCCCACGCGATGGAACAGGCTTCGAATATCGCTACCGGGTACCCTTAATGACAGCGCTGCTGCATGCAAAGATTGATCGGCGAGGATACTTAAAAAACTAATGGCATCAAATAAGTTGGATTTGCCTGTGCCAGTAGCTCCAGCCACACAGGTAAAAGGCCCAAAATGAACGTCCACATCCACCAAATTTTTGAAACCAGATATTTTGAGCCGGGTTAGCATGTGCTCCTCTCCATCACTATCTTCAGATTAACTTGAAACTGCTAGATTTGTTTTCTGGCTATTATGCAATCAGCTATTTGGCTAATACACCAGTAATGGCTATTAGCAATCTACTTCACAAGCGCCAATGCTGACCCAGCTGCTGCCGCCATCTGCCCAATGCTCTTTTTTCCAGATTGGGGCATTATGCTTGAGGGTATCGATCGCGTACTGACAAGCCGCAAAAGCTTCGCCGCGATGAGGTGCGCCCACCGCCAGTAGTACGCTGATTTCTCCCACTTTTAACTTACCAATGCGATGGTGAATCACCACATGAGTAACGATCGGCCACAGGGTTTTAATCTCACTGGCAATTTGCTCAAATACTTTCAGCGCCATTGGTTCATAAGCTTGATACTCCAAGTATTCCACCGGTTGACCAGCGGTTTGATTGCGTACCATGCCACTCATTAGTACGATCGCCCCATTAGCTCCATCATCGGCGAGTTGATAGACATCTTCTGTGGCGATCGGTGCTAAGCAGATCCGAAAATGGTGAGCAGTAGATTTAGATGATGGAACAGCAGCATTCATAGAACACGATCAAAAGCGAGTGTGGCTATTTTAACAAGTCAGTTTGCACAAAGTTGTGTACCAGTATCATAAATTACATTTAAGGCTAATAGCAGGCTAACAAAGGATTGTAGCCGCAAGTCTATAGTTGAAAAACTAATAATTGTTAAAATATGTTGCAACTTTGCTGTCATAGATGCAAAACTGCTTGACGGCTTGAGAAAATATCGTTAGATTGAAAACAAGCAACCCGGGAAAGTCAAGTAGTCATGGAAGATAAGCAAAAGGTCACTTTGTACCTGCCCCCCAAATTACATCGACAGCTCAAAATTAAAGCTGCCGTAGATTTGGAGCCGATGTCCACCATCGTCGAAAAAGCCCTAGAAATTTACCTTCAGCATCCTGAATTGGTAGAATTAGTTGCTAACCGCCAATGTGGAAGTCATCAGGTATATAGTTGCCCAGAATGTAGTCATCCAGCCGTCATCAAAAATGGTGAAATGGTCTCAATTGTTAATCAACCTGGAATTCTGGCCGATGAACTAGTGGTTGGTGATTCATCACCCCAAAGAGATTCGGTGCTAATCAGCTAGCCCGTCCACTTCTGTGGAGTAGCTCGACCTCGTAGTGCATTTTCTGGACATTCGTATCAATTGCCACAGCTGTTCTAGATAGGTAGGAAAGTCATGAAAGAAGAGCTTCGTACTCTAATTCAAGCGCAATATCCTCTGATCTACCTCGTGACCTCCGAGGAAGAGCGAGCTGAGCGAGAGATTTTGTCACTGGCTCATCAGCCAGCCAGCAGCCGCAAGGTCTATGTCTGGACACTGACCCAGGGCATGGTCGAGTTTGGCCAAACCAAAGCAGTTCAGCATGGGACAGCCTCACCGCAGATGGCGATCGAATGGACAATGCGCCAAAAAGATCCTGGAGTCTATATCTTTAAGGATTTGCATCCTTTCAAAGACTCCGCCGACGTTACTAGATGGTTGCGCGATGCTGTATCCGGTTTTAAAGGCACTTATAAGACGATCATTTTGATGTCGCCGGTACAGCAGATTCCGATCGAGCTAGAAACCGAAATTGTTGTGGTAGATTTCGATCTACCCACCCGCAAAGAGTTAGGTGAAGTTCTCTCTCACCAGCTAGAGCACACCAGTCAGCGGGGTATGAGCGACGAAGACCGGGAGCGGATTCTGACAGCAGCTTTAGGGCTGACCAAAGATGAAGCCGAAAAAGTCTTCCGGAAAGCTTACATCCAACGCGACAGGCTTACGGGCGAAGAAGTAGACATCGTACTGGCTGAAAAGAAACAGCTCATTCGCCGTAACGGCATCCTCGAATTTATCGCTAATGATGAAACGATGGACAAAGTAGGTGGCTTAGGAGAGCTGAAGCGTTGGTTAACCCAACGATCGGAAGCTTTCAGCGAACGAGCCAGAGACTACGGTCTCCCTCAACCGAAAGGAATGCTGATTCTCGGTGTGCCCGGTTGCGGAAAATCCCTGATCGCCAAAACTACTGCCGAAATGTGGGGTTTGCCCCTACTGCGGCTGGATATGGGTCGGATCTACGATGGTTCTACTGTCGGTCGATCGGAAGCAAACCTCCGTGCTGCTTTGAAGACTGCCGAGTCGATTTCTCCTTGTGTCTTGCTCATTGATGAACTAGAAAAAGCCTTCTCCGGGGCTGGTGGTTCAGCTGATTCCGATGCTGGTACTTCTAGCCGGATATTTGGTTCCTTCCTGAC
>JAGVCD010000069.1 GCA_020059425.1 Chamaesiphon sp.
AGATTACCTTTAACATTTTGCAAATATTCTTGGGCATCTTTGACATCATTTTGCCATTCCAATAACTGGCGCAGCCAGGTGAACTTTTCATCGGTTTGCTGGCCATTACTGGCTTCTTTATATTTCCAGTGAGCGGCAATCCCGTATTCGGCTACCCGATGCATTTCTAGGGTGCGGATTTGGATTTCGACTGGCGAGTTAGCAATGCCCAGGACGGTGGTGTGCAGCGACTGATAGCGGTTCGGTTTGGGCAGGCCAATGTAGTCTTTAAATCGTCCTGGAATAGGCTTAAAAGCGTCGTGAACTTCGGCTAGAGAATGATAACAGTCGGTTTTGCTGTTAACAATAATCCGCACGGCAGTCAGGTCAAAGATTTCATTAAAATCTTTCTTCTGGCGGCTCATTTTTTGGTAGATGCTGTAGAGATGCTTGGGACGACCACTTACTTCAAAAAATTGAATGCCGGATTCTTGTAAACGGTGGCGGAGTCGTTCGATCGTATTGGCAATATTGTTTTCCCGTGCTGCCCGAGTTTCCTTAACCAAATCTTGAATGCGGCGGTACTCTTGGGGTTCGATATATTTGAAGGCTAAATCTTCTAACTCCCATTTAATGCGACCCAAACCCAGGCGATTGGCTAGGGGGGCAAAGATATCTCTGGTTTCTTGGGCAATGAGGCGCTGTTTGTCTTCTGGCATATGCTCCAGGGTTTGCATGTTGTGCAACCGATCGGCCAGTTTCACCACAATTACCCGAATATCTTGTGCCATCGCCAAAAACATCCGGCGAAAATTTTCGGCTTGCTGCTCTTTTTTGCTGGAAAAGTTAAACTTGGAGAGCTTGGTGACTCCCTCCACTAATTGTCTGGTTTCGGCACCAAATAATTTTCCAATATCTTCTGCACTAATTTCTTCCACATCTTCCACGATGTCATGAAGGAATCCGGCGGCGATCATCTCTGGAGCGCCGCCCAGGTTATAAAGAATATCGGCGACGGCTACCGGATGATTGATGTAAGGCTCGCCAGATTTGCGGAACTGACCGACATGATGCTCGCGCGCAAAGGTATAAGCTGCATACATCAACTGTTCTTCTGGGACAGTAGAGGTTTCACATGCCGCTAACCAATTAGGCAATATGGGATCGGCGGTTGTGGTCAATTCGGAGGTAATCATGGCTGGCGAGGACAGATCTTAGATTCTATATTCTATCTAGTGACTGATGTTTTGGGGAGAATTTTGTATATTAATGATACGGTTTGATGTACTGCCCCAGCTCTCTAGTATTCGTTATGCCAGAACCGATCGACACTATTCAGATTTGGCAGCATTTTCAGGAACTAGTTTTGGCTATCCAGCAAGATATCAGCGCAGATACACGGCCAACACCGCTGGAAACCACCCGGCAATATGAGGCGATCGATACTTATTTTCAGCGCCAGATGATGGTTACGTCCGAATATTCATGGCCTCCGGCTATTGCAGGGAAAATGCGATCGTACATCACCGAGATTCATCGTCTGCTGAAGTTGGTGCAACGTGATTTGGTTTTTTGGCACAGCGCTCGCCAACCAAATACTAAAGCTCAAAGGCAAACTGAAATTCTTGGTAAACTAAATACAATTGTGCATTTCAGTCGATCGATGATTGAAGAACTGCACACGTTCGAGTCGCCAGGTCGGTTATTCTAAAGATATAGCAAAGACATTAGCTTCGGGGTCAATAACCATGCAAGTCAGCCTCCAAACACTACTCAGCGATCCAAACATTGATACTAGTCAGAGTAGTAATCAACGGCAACTTTCTGTTTCGATCGCTGCCGTCGCTGATGATATCAATCATCGTCAGTTACCCTTAAACCTGTGTTTAGTGATTGATTGCAGTGGCTCTATGAAAGGAGTGCCTTTAGAAACAGTCAAGCAAGCCGCTCACCAGCTAATTTCTCAACTCAACTCTCACGACCATATTTCTGTGATATCTTTCGACCACCAGGCCAAGGTAGTGGTAGCCAATCAATTGGTAGCTGAAGGTCGAGAGGAAATTTTAGCCAAAATTAGTAGCTTAGAGGCCAAAGGTGGGACTTCGATCGATGAAGGCATCAAACTCGGTATCAAAGAGATGGTGGCCGCTGGCACCGAAGCCATTTCTCAAGCTTTTGTCTTAACCGATGGCGAGAACGAACATGGCGATAATGCCCGTTGTATCAAGCTGGCGGAGTTTGCCACCGAGAGCAAAATCACCCTCAATACTTTAGGGTTTGGCGAACACTGGAACCAAAACATCCTAGAAAAAATTGCCGATGTGGGAGCCGGTATCTTGGCCTACATCGAAAAGCCCGAGAAAGCCTTGGCCGAGTTTGGCCGGATCTTCAGCCGGATTCAGTCGGTGGGTTTGAGCAATGCCTATCTGCAAGTTGAACTTCCGGCCAAGGTGCGCTTGGCCGAACTAAAGCCCGTGGCCCAGGTGGCACCCGAAACGATCGAACTCCCGGTCCAAACCGAAGGTGACAGATACTTAGTCCGGTTGGGAGATCTGATGGTCGATACGGCCCGGGTGATTTTGGTGAATACCTATATTGGTCAATTGCCAGTGGGACAACAGTCGATCGCTACTGTGCGGGTAGTCTATGATGATCCGGCCACCGGTCGTAATGGCATCTGGTCAGACCCGTTGTCGGTAGAAGTGAATGTCACTAATAATTGGCAAGCTCAACCCGATGCTACCGTGCAGCAATCCACTCTCGCCTTAGCCAAGTATCGTCAAACTCAAATGGCCGAGCAAAAGCTTCAGCAAGGCGATCGAACTGGAGCTGCCACCATGTTACAAACAGCAGCCAAAACGGCTCTCCAGATGGGGGATACCGGTGGGGCTACCATCTTGCAAACCAGTGCCACCCAGCTGCAAGCCGGTGAAGAGCTATCCGAAACTGACAAAAAGAAA
>JAGVCD010000313.1 GCA_020059425.1 Chamaesiphon sp.
CCGACAATTCCTACTAAAAACCACTGGTAAATATTTAAATTACTACGCTTACTAGTAATAGCTATAATCATTGCAGCTGTTAGAAAGACATAAAATAAAACAAAGAAAGGATCGCCCAAAGATCCGGTAGAGTTAAGCTGCCAAACCAACTCCCAAGAACTAAAGAACATATTGCCAATAAAGTAACAAAATAAAGCCATCCCAATTAGCAGCCATACGTTGCTACCACTGGGCATCCGGCGACTGAGGCCATTTCTAAAGCATAAAATACTAGCCAAGATTACTGGAATATTTTGGATGGGATAAGCAGTGACAGCTCGATACCAGTCTGGTCGGCCAGTCCCTTCCATGGATGTTCCAAACAATAGAAAAATGACTAAAGACAATACTATCCAGATAAATGAAAAGCGGATGACATTTTTCTTATCTAAAATACCATCCCAGCGAGATAAAGAGCTAGATTGCTTGAACATGATGTTTTCCTGCGAAAGCCTGAACTAATTTCTAGGTTTCCCACTCTTCATTGTAAACTTACAAACCACTTAGTTAAAGATGTTTTCAAATGTCTTGGTAATTGCTTAAATAAATCGCGAATAACTTCCGGAGCATATTCTCTACCCAAATATTGCATAGCCAATAACTGCGTTTTCTGGTGCAGAATATTCATTTGTGAAGCATTCAGTTGGAATGATTGAAGCGATCGCTCGGGTTGATGAATAATGATCTGAATTATTTGCCGAAACTCATCCCCAGATTTAATTGTCGGTATACTAGCCAGAATTTCAGTACTAAATAGCTGATTTTGGTTACTGCCTAGTAGCTCATAAATTTCTTCACCAATGCCATGAATTAGTAATAGTTGAGCGCGAAATGCAGATTCCAGTAAGTCGTTGGACATGGGAAGTGGCACGGCCAAACATGCTGGCACAGAAAAATATTAAGGATAGCGTAATTATACACAGTTATCTTTCATCGCTTATACACTCGCTAGCAATCTGTGGATTTGCTGGTGTAAATCGGTTTCGATATAGCTGGCGATTTGAGTGTGAATATCATTAAAGGTACGTGCTAAAGATTCTTGCAATAGGGGTTTTAATTGCTGAAATGAAATCTGATAGACAGATTGTTGTTTTTTTTGTAGCCCCAACAGGTACCAAGGACTAAATGTGGTGCTGGTGGAGAGCACCATATTGTTGGGACTAACTCGCTGACCATTCAGAAAAAAGCCAAATTTTTCGACTTCTCGTAGTTGTAGTCTAGCTATAGGGATATAGCTATTCACGTACTCAGCGATTATTACTTTTTTTTCTTGAAGTTGGGGCTGGATATTAGTGGCCAGTGATTTACGAATAGTTTGAATCTGTCGATCGAATTCCTCTGCAATGGCTGTTTGTTGAGTGGCAATTACTAGAGAAACTTCTGCTTGCAACTGATTTAATATTTCTTGAATTTCATTGCGGGCAACCTCTGGATTGCGAAACTCCAAAACTCCATCCAGTCTGAATTCTAGCTGCGCTTGAAACCAGTGCAAGGGATGATAGTTGGGTAATTTGCTAGTTCCTTCATCGACCATTGCCAAATGATCACTCACCATTCTTTGAGCCAAGGAAGCCTGTTCCTTTTCAGCAGCGACCCAAATTTGATTTAAGTTTACCAGCATCTGATGTTGGCACTGTTGGGCAAGGCGATCGATGTACTGGCTCATGATCAGCTTTAGGTTGCCCAAATCACTATCCCTGAAAAGGTTGGGCGCGGAGTGGGGATCAGATTCACTCATTGACAGCATACCGAAAAGTCCGTATTGATTCTAATTTTTAAGTCTAACAATTCTCATCAGTAATAATCTATATTCAATGGCCACAATTTAGTGTTTGATAGCTAGACATCACCCGACCACAGCAACGAAACTTTTTCCAGTAGGCATTGCTCACCGGATCTTCTGCATCTGCTGATAGCATATCAATACCAATTCCATTACGTCCAATCTCGACACCAGAACTGTGGATGTAACTCTGTCGCCCCAGATACATCGCTACATGATCAGTTTTTTGGGGAGTGCCGAAAAAGATCAAGTCGCCGGGATGCAGTTCACTAATGGCCACTCTTTTGGTGAAGGCTTCTTGCTGATAAGAATCGCGAGGGAGCCAAATACCCTGCGCGGCAAAAGCGGCTTGCATCAGTCCAGAGCAGTCATAATTGGGAGCAACTGTGCCCCCCCACAGGTATTGATTGGGAACGGAAAGAGCGATTTTAGTAAAATCCAGGACAGCTGGTAAGCGTTGTTCGATTTCCGGCCGCGTGATCACTTGTGGCTGATAAGTATCGGTAGTCGGTGCTAAATGTATTAGATCGCTAACATTGAGCCAGCCAGGATAATCGTCTTCGATCGATCTGACCCGCAGCACATTTTGATCAGTCGTAATAGTAGTAAGTATCTGGATTCGTCGGCCAGCAGCTACCTGAGAAGCGAGGCCGGTGCAGTCGGTGGTGCTGTACAAATTGATATTCGATCGACAGAGATATTCAATATTGTCAGAGAGAGGCAGATTCATAAAATGGGGGGCTGGAGGTGCTGCTCTTTCCATATTATGCTGAAGCTTAGACACTTCCGCGACACCAATATGCAATTTTTCAAACCCGATCCGCAGCTCGATCGCCTTGGCCAAGAAGTTTTAAAGTCTACCTGGAAAGCTTTTCCGGAGGTGAGTCGCGAGCAAATTGCCATGACTTGGTTGGTCTACGACCAAAATGCACCGATGAATACGGCGGGGGCATTAACAGCTGAGGATGTTTGGGGTTATGTCCCCAGAGTGTTTAGCTATCGGGGTAGTGAGCGAATTTATCCAGCTAGTGTGGTGAAGTTGTTTTATCTGGTAGCGCTGCAAGAATGGCTAGAAAAAGGCATGACCAATACTTCAGCGGAGGTCGATCGAGCGACCCGAGACATGATTGTGGATTCTAGTAATGATGCTACTAGCTTGATTATGGATATTTTGAGTGGCACCACTAGTGGTCCGGAGCTACCGATCGAACCATTCAAGGCTTGGCAGCAACAACGCAATATTGTGAATCGTTATTTCAAGTCGTTGGGTTGGCCAGAGCTGGATCAAATTAATATCAATCAAAAAACCTGGGGGGATGGTCCTTACGGTCGCGAGCGAGCTTTTGTGGGAGACATGTATGAAAATCGCAATATGCTGACGACAGAGTCCACGGCACGGTTACTCCATAGTATTGTGGCTGGGATTGCCGTCAGTGGCAGTCGATCGCAAGTCATGTTGGATCTGTTGCAACGGGATGTCGCAGCGGGACAGGAAATCCCACCGCCAGACGAAGAAAATCAGGTAAATGGTTTTCTGGGTGAAGGTTTGCC
>JAGVCD010000138.1 GCA_020059425.1 Chamaesiphon sp.
AACAACCTCACTTTGGTATTTCTGCACCATTTCAATAACGAATTTGATCGCAGAATGAGCTTCACGGCTCTGATGAATTGGGCAGAGAATTTTTTGAAACATAATATCAAGACTCACTGGAACGATAAGACAGTTTTTCACTGACTTTTAGCTTAATCCATCCGGTATTCACAATTCATTATGGAATTATTTATGAATCGATCTGCGCCATGTCCAAAATCTGCTGGGCAATTTGGGGATCGATCGACATCACCGACAACCGATTACCTGGACGCACGACTAATAGCTCTGCGGCGGTAAATCGATCGCGCAGTTCGTTCAAGGTAATAACCTGATTAAAGGTTTGCAGATATTCCACCTCCACGGTATGCCAGCGCGGTGCCTGGATCGTAGCTTTGGGATCATAATATTCACTAGCTTCATCAAACTGGCTAGGATCAACGACCACAGCCTGGCTGACTTGCATCAAACCGACGATTCCCGGTGGTTTGGTGTTGGAATGATAAAAAAAAGCTTGATCACCCACCTGCATAGCCTTCAAAAAGTTACGAGCTTGGTAGTTACGCACCCCATCCCAAATGGTTTTTCCCTGCTCTTTCAGGGTGTTAAGGCCATATACATCTGGCTCGGATTTCATCAACCAATACTGCATTTTTAAATCTTTAAATATTTTTGACAAAATCTTGGACGAAAATGGCGAGTGTCAATACCCTACTTAGTAGTATCCGGGGTCGTGATCGGAACGGTGATGGGCTTAGCAATATTTTTCTTCGGAGTGCGTCGCGTGCTAGGAAAATTTTTGCGCACAGAACAACGGCGATGTTCTTTGACCGTCAGGGTTTTGGGATCGATGCTCTGACCATCAATCATTACCAATTGAGACTTGCCCATCTTAGAAATCAAGGCTTCCCCACAAGCATTGGTATCTACTTTGCGTTTACCATCCTTACCTGTGGTACTTTTGTATTGGACATCATATTTTTTCTTGGCCTTGAGGCCAGTTACGACCACTTGATCGATCTTGGTTTTATAGGCTTCCAAAGCCATTACAGCTGAAGTACCCGTAATGGTTGTGGCCAGCGCGATCGTTACAGCAGAAATTGAGATGGAAGATTTCATAAAGATTGGGGAAGGTTGAACAATAACAGGGTAGGTTATGTAAAGCTCAATATCAGACTAAGAATACTTAGATTAGACAGTATTGTGATCGTTGTCTACAATGAGAGAGCTAGAGTTGCGCAGGTTTTACCGGACTCTCAATTTGAGGAGGAGTGGCTTTGGACGAATTACGCACAGTACTAGAACTGGCAACAGATGAAGAGTTACAGCAGCTGACCAGGATTCTTTTTTGCCGGAAATTTAATCCTCTGGACTATATGAGTACTCCTGATGCTTTGGAGATTCAAAGTCAAGAAAGGGTCGAGTGGATTGAATCGATCGAACAACGCTTTCGTTATTTGGCCGCTGATGGTCTGACCGTCTTACAAGGTCGCACCCAACAAATCAGCTACCGACAAGTCGTCATTCAAGTCTGCCGTTACCTGAAAATGCCCTATTCTAAGCAGCTCAGTACTGAAGACTTAGAAGCAGAGTTATTTCTACACCTGATGGGTAAAGCCTGGCAGCAGTTGCCAGCAGCCGAACAAACAGCCATTACCACCAAGGTACAGAAGTCCTTAAGTCAATCTAATTTTTCGCAACCGTTGCCATTGCATGTCCAACACGATCCCATGAAGTTGATCTTGACTGGCAGTAGCGCATTGGTAATGAGTTCGGTAGTGCAGCCGGTGATTCTACAACACATTGCTAAACAATTTGCCATCCATTTTGCGACTTATCAAGTAACTCGGCAAGCTGTTCAGGGCGGGATCGCGGCCACTGGCCAAATTCAAGCCTATGTCACCATGCAATTGGCTAAACGGGGCATGATTGCCAATGTTGCTAGTCAAGGAGCAGTACGTGGTGTATTTGCGGTGCTTGGTCCGGTGATGTGGGGTTGGTTTTTTGCTGATTTGGGTTGGCGGGCGATTTCTACCAACTACGGGCGGATTATTCCTACCATTGTGGCACTAGCTCAAATTCGCCTAGTGCGGGGATCATATCTAGACAGTAATGATTGTTGGGAAATTGCGTAGCTACCCCATGAACATAGCCAATGTCTAAAAATGCCCAGGCCACCACTCTATATCTGGTGGGTACTCCCATTGGCAACCTAGAAGATATTACTTTCCGCGCTGTGCGGATTCTCCAGGAAGTAGATCTGATTGCAGCAGAAGATACCAGGCACACTGGTAAGCTGCTCCATCATTTTCAAATTAAGACCCCGCAAGTTAGCTGTCATGAACATAATGAACGTCAGCAGATTCCGCAGCTAATTGAAAAATTGAATGCTGGACAGTCGATCGCCTTAGTCACCGATGCTGGAATGCCAGGAATTTCTGACCCCGGTTTTTTAATGGTTGCAGCTTGTGTGGCTGAGGGGATCACTGTTGTGCCGGTCCCTGGTGTGACTGCTGTAATTACTGGTTTAAGTGCTTCTGGTCTGGCTAGCGATCGATTTGTTTTTGAAGGATTTTTGCCAGTCAAGGGAATCGATCGGCAGCAGCGTCTCTCGGCCATTAAGTCGGAAACGCGCACAATTGTTTTCTATGAAGCGCCCCATCGGCTGCGGCGTACTTTGGCGGATTTGGCGGAGCAGCTAGAACCGCAACGCCAGGTGGTGTTGGCGCGAGAATTAACCAAAATGCACGAAGAGTTTTGGCGAGGGAGTTTGGCGGGGGCGATTGAACACCACCACACCAAAGAACCCCAAGGGGAATATGTGGTAATTGTGGCTGGAGCCGAGTTTTTAACACCGCAATGGTCAGATGATTTGATTAAAACGGAGTTGCTGCAGCTGTTGGCGCAGGGAATTTCTCGATCAGATGCTAGTAAACAGTTGGCTGCTTTGACGGCAGTGAACAAACGACATATTTATCAACTGTCGCTCCAGATTAGCTGAAATTAAATGAATTTTTGGCGATGAGCC
>JAGVCD010000347.1 GCA_020059425.1 Chamaesiphon sp.
TCCGGCCACCAGCATCATCCATAGTAATGAGGCCAGACCTAAGAATCCTGTTTCTACAATAGTTTCTCGGTAAATAGAATAGCTACTGAGGGCACTATATTTAGGATTGACTTGGTACAGGGGATAAACTTTTTTGAATACTCGATCGCCATAGCCAATCCCTAATATTGGTCTTTTTTTGATCATTTCGTCGGTGGCTGCCCAGACGTTGATGCGGAAGTTATTACTACTATCGCCCCGATCGGTGAAGATGCTGAACAACCGCTCGCGCACAATTGGGGATACTAACACCGCGATACCACCCAATAGCAGTGCTGTGCCAGCAGCGATCGGTAGCATCCAGATGCGCCAAAAAGGTGATAACCGGGGTCGATACCAGTAATAAATTCCAGCTCCAGCTACTATCAGCATGGCAAAAAAGGCTACCCAACCGCCTCGACTTTGGGTGGCGTACATGCACCAACTATTTACCACCACCATAAACACCGCCAGCGCCTTGGGCAATTTTCCTGACCAAATAAAAATGGCGGCAATGCTGAGGGCGATCGCTGGCAGCAAATAACCCGCGAGCACATTTGGATTACCTAAATAGCTATAGGCGCGGGTGGTTTTGGCCAGAGGTGATTCCGGATCTACCCAAGTAGCTAAGGCTCTAGCCCCATAAATAGACTGCTGGATGCCAAAAGCACTGACAAATAAAGCAATATGTAAGTAAATTCCTAGAATCCAGGAGCGCAGCCGAGCCGATCGCAGCAGCCGAGCTAACAAGGCAAAAAATAGTAGATATAGTAGCAGTTTGGAGATGCCGTCACTGAAAGCGAGCATCTTCAATCCTTTTAATCCCAGGGATTGTTCTGGGGCAAAAGCGGAAGCTAAAACGGCGATCGCAAAAAAGACAATGACTGTTAAATGAATGGGTGTAAATCCCCGGGGGCCATTATCAGAGACGGTGAGTAGTAGCCAGAACACCGCACTGATGGTCAGAAAAAAAGCTAAGAACTCGGTACTAAACGTTCTGACAAACGGACTCATGCCTAAGATCGCAACGGCAATTAAGGCGCCGATCGATTCACCCCATTGCAAAATCCAACTACTGACCCGCCACTCTTGGACAGCCCCAATCCAACCAGTGAGATAGCTGTGCCGTTGCCATTGCGGCAGAGACACATCTATGAGGGTAAATTTTTGCCAAAGGGAATTCATAAAAGTCAGCTATGCACAGTTGACCCACATCATATCAAATACTGGGTTAGCGCTCTTCGGCACCTCCAGCAATTAGGGGCAAGCTTAATCGGTAGCCATGATCATTGATCTCTGTTAGGGAACCGTGATGTCCTGCGGTGAGAACATGGCTGAGCACTAATCCTAATTGGGCATGGGTGATATCAATCATGGGCATATTGCTGTTGGGTAATACGCGCAAGTTATGCACCGGAATTGGCTGGACTTCAATGATCAGTTGATCAGAGCTAGTGAGTATTTGGAGCTGAATCTGATGATTAGGATCGATTTTTTGGAGAGTGCTGAGCAGTACATAATAAATAATCTGACGCATTTTATCTCGATCGACTAAACAAATGCGTTGCTTACTACTCATCACCAATTCAACTTGTTGGCGGCGTTGTTTGAGAATTGTTTCCAAATCTTGAATGGCTTGTTGGCAGAGCATTTCAATATCTACTGCTTTCAAGACTGGCTTGCTATCTAGTTGATCTAGTCCACCTAAGTTGGTGATTTCATTGACCAACGCCACTAGCTGTTGACCGCTGTGGTTAATGATTTTGGTATAGCTTTGTTGTTTTTCATTCAGTGGTCCATATAACTCTCTTTGCAGAATGCTAGTCATGCCGACAATGGCGGTGAGAGGAGTACGTAGCGATTGAGACAAATGGGTGAGGAGATTAAACTTGGTGGCGGTCTCTAGAGATTGATCTAGTTCAGGATTTGGTGCTTGGTCATTGATATCGAAGAAATTAGCGACTTGGGCCTTTAGCAAAATTTCACGTTCTAGTTCGCAAACTAACCAGCAACCGATCATCTCTAGCATGTCTTGCTGCTGATCGCTAAAGGTGCGGGTTTGAGTATCCATCACCGCTAAGGTGCCCAGGCAGTCACCAGCTCTAGTCAGTAGGGGTACACCCAAATAAGATTTGATCAGTGCATTTTGGTCAAAATACTGGCCAAACATTTGCACATCAGTAATGACCAGTCTTTGCTGGTGGCATTCTAGATACTGGCTACAATTGTGGATGCCCAAGATTTGGGTCGATACCTCTATCGTGCTGAGAGCTAGTACTTCTAGACCTACTGTGGCCTGAATTTTCTCGGTTTCGCCAAACACCGACAAGATCGCTAGCGGCATTTCTAATATCTGGCTAGCTTTGCTGACGGCTTGCTGATAGGTTTTGGTTAAAACGTTTTTCTGGAAGCTTTTGTCCGTCACAATTTGTTGATGTTTTGGGGATCTAACTCGGTGGCTATTTTTAGTATTCAGCGTATTCAGTTGAGAAGTTTCTGAATTCAGCATTGGCCTGCCACCTAGCTGTGACATGAATTTGTAGGGAAGTTTTATTTTTTAGGGATGGTTCCTAACCATAAGATGCCCCTGACGTTAGTGGAAGTAACAGACTCTCTGGTTTGGGGCAAATGTTGAATTTTGTTTGATTCTAGCTGGGTCTAATTATTGCCAAGCAGGATGAGCTAACAGCGCGGCCATCGATCGCACTCCCCGCAGCTGATTAGAAAGGGGCAAGTGACCGCGTGGGGCTGTTAGATCCCAAGTGAAGCTGCCCGGATAACGTGTCCAGTTGATGCCATCTTTCCAGCCGATCTTGGGCCAGAGTTTGTCCCAATTTTTGCTGACACTCAGCCAGATTTCTCGTTGGACGGTAAAACCAAATTGCCCTTCCGAATATGTCCACCACAATCGATCGATCGTTTGTAAATCCAAGGTCGGCAGTATTTTGATGTCGGTAAAGTAGAGCCACTGACGTTGGAGGGCAATGGGGCCAGCTAACTCACAGAGTTTGAGATTGGTGAGTTTGTCGGCGGCTTGCCATTGCCGATCGATCAACAACTTTTGCAGAGCTTGATACTCTACCCCCGTCGCTGATTTCAAGGGCACAATGCCATCCGGAAAAGCGGATTGCAAAAAATCGCTGGCCATTGGTAGGGGCGATTCGTACAGCTGTTGGTAAGCTTTACCTTGCGATAGCGTTGGCCAGCTGGTGACTGGTTCAGATACTACTGTTTGGAGAAACTCTAAAGCAGCAGGATCGGTATTATCAATCTCTGCTAACAACTGCAACCGATTCTTTTCGGTGGCAGCTGCAAATTTTTGTTGAAACGCTGAAAAAGTTAGCGCAGCGGGAGAATCAGTCATTTAAAATAGAACCGGACACGGGAGCCAATAGATATTCTAACGAAAAGCTGGTATCGATCGACATAAA
>JAGVCD010000117.1 GCA_020059425.1 Chamaesiphon sp.
GGTGATGCCTTACCCTTTGATGCTGAACAGCTGCAAGACATTATGCAAGTGATGGTAGCCACTAGCTATGAAGGTCAGCTAATGGAACGACAGACCAACCGCTATTGGGCCTTAGAATATCTCAACCGTAACAATTCCCAACCCTGGGATGCTCTCATGCTGCGCTGGCTGCGCGAAGACGACAGTTTGGGTTTGATCTTGCTGGAAGAATTGGGTTTAGAGTTAGCCATGCGCTTTAACCGTTGGATTAATCCAGGCGATCGAATCCAAGTCCAAGTTACGTTTGTCGATCCGCGCCAAGATGTCATTCATCTGCGCGAAGTGGCTAATCAAGAAGCACAGGCTTCTTCTTGAATTTATGCCTCTGTAAAAAACTCTTCGGCATAATCACTTTGTTCTAATCCGAGAGATAAAAATGTGGACAATTGTAAAACTAAAAATATGTTGTTTTGAATAAAGAGACCACTCTCCGTGAGATTAGATAAGACAATATAAAGCAGCAAAAGTCCTGGCCACAGACCATCAGATGTTTGATTAAATCTGATATAGGTGAGGGAATTAATAAAACAAACAAAAAACTGGAGTGCATAGATGGTCAAGCCCACTATACCCAGCTCTAGCAATATATCTAAGAAGCCATTATGGGCATTGGGAGCTTCAAAAAATATCGCATCCCAGACATATTTAGATGGTCCTTCCCGCCCATTCCAAAAAGCCCCAAATCCATAGCCTAACCAAGGTTGTTCCTCAATTTTATCGATAACTAGAGGCCATAGATCGGTACGACCAGTGAAAGTTAAGTCTTTTTCGAAAAAGCTGACGACGGCATCGGCATTAGAAACAAGTATAGAATGCAATACAAAACCAATTAAAGCAATACCAGATAAAGCTGGCACCATTAAAACATATTGCCAACGAAAAGTTTGCAACAAAAAGAAGGCCATAATCACCACTATTAAGTTAATTAATGGTGACGATGCTTTAGACATGATCAATAGCAATATTGATAATCCTAATAAACCCCAATAGATCCATCTTTGGGACTCCTTTCGCTGCGCCAAAATCAAGAAAACCACTGCTGCAATACCCATGGTTTTGCCTAAGGCATTTTTATTGTTATAAACCCCTCGCCATAGGCCAGCATGAACACTGGCCATCTGTCCATATTGTGGCAAAGCTAGTGCAAAAACCAAACTCATGATTGCTGCAATGCCAAATGTCCAGCCAATTAACTCTAGTTGTTCTTTAATAGTGAAGCGGCTAGAAAAATAGATAGAAAAAAGAGCAGTGCCACATAGAGCAATAAGCCTATTGAAGGTCATATTTGGTAAAGCTGACCAAATGATCGATGTGATAGAAAAACCAATTAATAACCAAATTAACCAGCCTTGAGAAATAGTATAAAGTGTCTTCCTCCAGCGCATAGCTAGTAAGCAAAAGGCAATAAAATACAATCCTAAGAAGATCATATTAATGACGGCAAAATCAGCGTCAGGAGCACCGTCTCCCTGACTAGCACCACCTGATAGAATTACTACTAATACTGCTCCTGAAAAAAGGGATAAAGTAAGAACAGAAAAGGCTTTTTCTAGCATTAATATCTTATTCATGGCCAAAATTAATTTTCTTAATACTATTGATTAATAAAATGGAATAAATCTATTCGTAAAATATTAAAATAAATAAATTTGTTGTTGGCACTTCCTTGTTTGTTTTACATGAATCAATACTATTCCAGAAGTATTCACAAGATTAGATTTCTGGAAATCAAGTAGCAGTAGGACAGAGTACTTCAAGAAAGTATATTACTACACCTGAAAGATTTTCAGCCGATGAATTACTAATATTTATATATCTAATGACTACATCGCTACAAATCTAGTTTCAGTTTATTTAGTCGTTACAATGTTTATAACTCTCTCAGTGGTGATATCTATGTCTGAATTGTCTCAATCCCCCTGCGTACCTTGTCACGGCGATGAAGTAGCTGCTACCCAGACTGAAATTGATGCCCTTTTACCCCAAATCCCTGGCTGGTGTCAATTTCAGGTTAATGGAGTCGATCGAATTGAACGAGTTTATTTGTTTAAAGATTTTGTGACGGCCTTGGCTTTTACCAATGCTGTGGGTGAGATTGCCGAAACAGCTGCTCACCATCCGGTACTAATGACTGAGTGGGGGCGAGTAACCGTAACTTGGTGGACGCATACGGTGCAAGGATTGCACAAAAATGATCTGGTCATGGCCGCTAAAACTGATGATCTATCTCTGAGTTTCGTTTAGGGTTTATGTTCGATCGAACAACTATTGATTCAGCCATTGATGCTTTGGTTCAGCACCAGACGAAATGGTCAGCAGTGACCCGGCCACAGCGCATGGTCTATCTACAAAGATGTATGGTTGCTGTCCAACAAGCCAGCTCTGGTTGGGTGACCGCCGCAGTGTTCGCCAAGGGCGGCGAGCCTGCTGATTTATTAAGTAGCGAAGAGTGGACAGCTAGTCCGATGGCGATACTGCTGTACTTACGGACAATGTTACGGACATTGTCATCTCCAGGACAACCCCAACCGGCGGCGATGCGTACTAATCACGACCAGTTGGTAGCCACTGTTTTTCCCGATCAATGGATGGATCGCTTACTGTGGCCAGGTTATCGCGGCGAAGTTTGGCTTGAACCCGGCAAATCAGCTAGTCAAGGTGGTTGCGCTCATCAGCCGGACATTCTTGTTGGTCAAAACGAGCAGCTCTCCGGGCGCGTGGCGCTAGTACTAGGGGCCGGAAATATTGCAGCGATCAGTATCTTAGATAGTTTGCATAAACTGCTGGTCGAAAATCAGGTGGTGATCCTGAAGATTAATCCTGTGAATGAATACCTGGGAGAATTTATCACCCAAATATTGCAGCCCTTCATCACGGATGGCTTTGTATCGGTGGTCTATGGTGATGGGGCGGTGGGTAGCTATCTGTGCCAACATCCAGCTATTGATACCGTGCATATTACTGGTTCGTACCATACCCATGAGGCGATCGTCTGGGGGGCGACACCTTCTGAACAAGCTGATCGCCGGACAACCAATCAGCTCCTTTTGAATAAGCCTATTACCTCAGAACTGGGTTGTGTGACCCCGGTGTTGGTGGTGCCAGGTAACTGGTCAGATCAGGATTTGCGCTGGCAGGCGCGACATGTGGCGAGTATGGTGGTACATAATGCTAGTTTTAACTGTACATCGGCGCAGGTGTTAGTACTAGCGCGAGGCTGGAGTCAACGGCAGCTATTTTTGGATTACCTGCGATCAGAGTTAACTCAAGCTCCGCCGCGTCAGGCTTATTATCCAGGTGCTACTGAGCGCTATCAAGCTTTTCTCGATCGATACCCCCAAGCCGAAATTTTGGGGAGCAAAGATTCAGCCGTTCCTTGGACATTGATTCCCAACGTGCCGGCCCAAGCCGAAGAGTTCGCACTAACGACGGAGGCTTTCTGTGGCATTTTGGCCGAAGTTAGTCTGGATGTTAGCCATGCGGCAGACTTTTTAAAGCAAGCTGTAGATTTTGCTAATAATAGTATCTGGGGTAGCCTATCTTGTGTGGTGCTGATCGATAAAAAGACGGTGCGATCGCATCAGGCTATTTTTGAGCGTTCGATCAGCAATTTGCGGTATGGCAGTATTGGGGTAAATATTTGGACTGGTGCCAACTTTGCTATACCCGCGATGACTTGGGGTGCTTTTCCCGGTAATTCGATGCACAATGTCGAGTCGGGCATCGGCATTGTGCATAATGCCTACCTTTTTGATTATCCGCAGAAGTCTGTTTTATACGCACCGTTTCGGATGCCGGTACCACCAGTTTATTTGATTGGTGCCAA